>CAKZPX010000250.1 GCA_937139435.1 uncultured bacterium | reverse complement strand
AAGTTCATCGCCAATGGTTCGGTTCCGAGGGGAAACTCACTCACCACCGCGCCCTGATTGACAATCGCCTCGCACAACTGCCGGTTCTCCGGCGGATAATACACATCAATACCGCACCCGAGTACTGCAATTGTCCTGCCCCCACCGGCTAGCGCACCACGATGGGCAAAAGTATCAACCCCGCGCGCCAGTCCGCTGACCACTGTCACCCCGCTCAGCGCCAGTTCCCGGGCAATACGCTCGGCAACCATCCGACCATAATGGGAAGGACTCCTGGTACCGACCACCGCCACCGCCTGCTTGTCAGTGGAAGAAATCTCGCCCCGCATAAAAAGCACTGGTGGCATATGCGCCACTCCGCGCAGGTTAAAAGGAAAATCTTCATCCAGATAACTGACCACACGTACCCCCAGCGCCTCAGCCCGAGCAATCTGTTCTGCCAGTCCCGGGCGGCGCTGATAACCAATAATCGCTCTTGCCAGTTCCGCATCCACTCCGGTAACATCTGTCAAATCCGCCTCATCCGCCCCAAAAATCGCCTCGGGCGAACCCAGTCGTGCCAGAAGGTTCTTCAGCCGGAACTCGGTCATCCTCGGCACCGCATAAAGGTCAAAAAACAACTCATTAACCATGTTGATTTATTGGGGAAACACCCGGGTAATCTCTGCCTGCAACTCCTCAACCCCCTCACCGGTTAACGCCGAAACCCAGACCGTTGGTATCTCGGTCGTTATCTCCGGACGCCAGCCCTTTAACAGATCAATCTTATTCAGCACCACTACCGCTGGTCTGGTAAGAAGCCCGGGGTCATAAAGCCCGAGTTCCTCCCTTAACTGCTGATAATCATCCTGAGGATGTCCGGCTGCCGCATCCAGGACATAGATCAGCATCTTCGTCCGCTCAATATGGCGCAGAAAGCGCAACCCCAACCCTCTACCCTCATGCGCACCTTTGATAATCCCGGGCATATCTGCCACAGTAAAACTGAAATCTGTTCCTTTCAGCACACCTAAGTTGGGGGTAATTGTTGTAAACGGATAATCCGCAACCTTTGGTCGGGCAGCGGTCAGCGCCCGTAAAAGGGTTGACTTCCCCGCATTGGGCAGACCAACCATCCCGATATCTGCCAGTAACCGCAATACCAGGCGCAGGGTTCGCTCTTCACCGGGTGCACCCGGTTCTGCCTTTCGTGGTGCCTGCTCCACCGGTGTGGCGAAATGGCTATTACCCCGTCCACCCTGACCACCACGGGCAACCACCAGCCGTTCGCCCTCGTGCAATATCTCGCCCAGTTTCTCTCCGCTCACCGCATCATAAACATCGGTTCCCAGTGGTACCGGCAGCATCACATCCGCGCCCGATTTCCCGTGCCGGTTTTTACCCATACCGTGCTGTCCCCTTTTTGCCTGATACCGGCGCCGATATAAAAAATCGGCCAGGGTCTGCATATGCCCATCGCCCACCAAAATCACCGAACCGCCGTCTCCGCCATCACCACCGTCCGGACCACCCTTCGGCACATACTTCTCCCGCCGAAAGGAAACACAACCATTGCCACCATCACCCGCCTTCACCCGGATAACCGCCTCATCAACAAAACGCATCCGCGCTACTATCTCACCAATTTCCGCTTCAGCGCTGCTACCACCACCGCCGGTGCAAAACAGGAGAGCTCACCACCTGCCCGTGCCAGTTCCCGCACCAGCGAAGAACTGAGATAAAAATACTTCTCGGAAGGCACAAAGAACACCGTGTCCACCTCTGGTGCCAGTTTCCGGTTGGTCAACGCCATCTGAAACTCATAATCAAAATCCATCACCGCCCGC
>CAKZPX010000249.1 GCA_937139435.1 uncultured bacterium | reverse complement strand
GCCGAGTCTGAATCAGGTGCAGTTGCGCCGGCGTTTGATTGATGCTGGTGCTGATATTATCATCGGGCATCATCCGCATATTCTGCAGGGGTTTGAGGTCTATCAGGGGAAGCTGATCGCCCATTCGCTGGGTAATTTTGCCTTTGATCAGGAGTATCCAGAGACCTATCCTTCGGTGATTGTGCAGGGTTTTCTCGATGAGCGGGGTTTTTATGATTTTTCTCTTTTACCGGTTTATATTGATGACTACATTCCGAGGCGGGCAAAGGGAGAACTGGGGGTTTATATCCTGAAATATCTTGCCCGGCGGTCAGGGGAGTTGAACACCTATCTGTTGATTGACCGGGAGAGTGTTTGCGCTCGGGTGGTGCTGGATAGTAGCGTTCTGCGCCGCGAGGTAAATAACATCTCTTTAATAACCGCACTGGTGATGGATTCGGGTTATCGGGTGTCGCCACCGTTGCGCACCGGTGAGATGGGTTTTGTTTCCCGGGTGCTGGGTGCGGTGCCCGGTAGTGAGTGGCAGTGCCGGCTGGGTCGGGAACTGGTCTGGTTTGGTAATATTGAGGATGAGGGGGCAACACTGTGGAACCTCAATCAGTCCGGCGTATTTTATGATTCGCTGGCAAGACGGGGTAGAAGGAGTATCTGTCAGGAGCGGGCACAAGGGACGGGGAGAGTCGTTACCGGTTTTGAGGAGCGGATGGTTTTACCGGCTGATGGTGAACGGTTAACTGTTTATGGCTGGATAAAGGGTGAGAACGCCCGGTCCGGTGGAATTGTTTTTAATTGTTATAACAACCGGATTGGTGGCACAAGGGTTGGGACCTGCACGCTGGGTTTTGTTAACGGCAGTGAAGCGTGGCGTTTTTTTTACCGGGATTTTGTCCTGCCGCCGGGCGGGCAGTTTTTTGACCTGATGCTGGTGAGTTCAGGACCGGATTCCGGAACCGGCAGGGTCTGGTTTGATGATGTGGGAGTGGTTCAGTGGCAGGGCTGGCAGGGTCTGGTGACGCCGGTGCCGGTTGACGAGCCGAATGACTATTTCTGGTTGCAGGTGCGAACGACAGCGGCAGTGGAAAGTGCGGTGGTGGAGTATCAGGAGGCCGATTATCAATTACCGGTCGGGACGCAGGATAATCAGGGGCAGGTGGTGTCCTTGCCAGCGGTGCGGGTGCGGCAGAGTCCGGTAAGGGAGCGGGCAATCATTAACCTCTTCCTTCCCTTTCCGGCAGACTGGCGTTTGCAGGCTTATAACTGTGCCGGACAGTTGGTACGGGAGTGGCGACTGGATAATCAGACCGGTGGACAGAATGTTTTCTGGAACCTTTTTGATGAGAGAGGAAGACCGGTCGCCTCAGGAATCTATTTCTTAAGGCTGGAAGGCAGGGGGAGTTCATCAGTCGCCCGGGTGTTGGTGGTCAGGGGCTGAAGCGGGCTGTTAGCATCGAGAAAATGGGTTGTAGGGTCAAAGTAATTATATAAGGAGGAGTTATGATTATTAATGAGGCAGTGAAAAGGCAGGCACAGTTAGCCCTGGCCGGTCTGAAAAATCCGGTGCGGTTGATCGTTTTTACCCAGGATATGGAGTGTCAGTTCTGTCGGGAGAATCGGCAACTGGCAGAGGAGGTTGCCGGGCTGTCGGATAAACTTTCTTTAGAGGTGTATAACTTTCTCCTGGATAAGGAGAAGGTGGAGGAGTTTAAGGTGGAGAGGGTGCCAGCGCTGATTGTTGCCGGCGAGCAGGACTACGGCATCAGGTTTTATGGAGTGCCCGCCGGGTTTGAGTTTTCTTCCCTGATTGCGGCGATTCAGAGCGTTGGCGCCCGTGATAGCGGGTTACGTCCGGAAACAAGGGAGAAACTGGCAAGTTTAAAGACACCGGTGACGATTGATGTTTTTGTTACCCTTACCTGTCCTTACTGTCCGATGATGGTTTCCCTGGCGCACCGGTTTGCGATGGCAAGTGAATTGATTACCGCCAGTGCGATTGATGCTCAGGAGTTTCCGGTACTGGCAAACTATTATGATGTGCTGGCGGTGCCGAAGACGGTGCTCAATCGGAGTAAGGGTTTTGAGGGTGCGGTTGCTGAGGAGCGGCTGGTTAACGAGGTTTTGCAGGTGACCGAGACCGCAGGGCGGGGGTAGTTTGCGGGTCAAATTTATCAATAATTGACGGATGATTTAAGAACCGATTCGGAACTGGTCAGTTCTGCCCGGCAGGGCGACCTGCGCGCTTTTGAGGAACTGGTCCGGCGGCACAGTGCCGGGCTTTTTGCCTTTATCTATCGTATGGTGGGGAATCGCGATGATGCTGAGGAACTGGCGCAGGAGGCGTGGGTCAGGGCATGGCAGGGTTTGAAGGGTTTTAAAGGCAAAAGCGGGTTCAAGACCTGGCTTTTTAGAATCGGGATTAACCTGGCGATTAACTTCCGTTCCAGAAGAAAGGTGCACGAGGAGTTGAGCGAGATTATGCCCGCGGGTGCGGAGAACGAGCCAGGTACAATTTATCAGCAGCGGGTTCGGGAAGAGTTAGTAAAAAAGGCGCTGCAGGGACTGCCACCTGCACAGAGGACCGCACTGGTGCTTTCGGTTTACGAAGGGTTGAGTTATCAGGAGATTGCCCGGGTAATGGGAAAGTCGGTGCGGGCGGTGGATTCGCTTCTGGTGCGGGCACGCTGGGGTTTGCGCCAGATTCTGGAACCGGCACGGAAAAAGGGGCTTATTTAATGACCGCAGGATAATTATGGTTCCGGTGTCTAATTAAATGAAAGGGAATAAATATGAAGTGTCACAAGGTTAAGCGACTCCTTTCCCGGATGGTTGCCGGCGAGGTCAGTGCCGAGTTGCAGCGGGCGATTACAGACCATATTAACTTATGTGCGAACTGTCGGACCGATTATGAGGAGTTAAAGCAGGAACAGGAGTTGCTGTTATCAGCAGATGTCCCGGGACTCTCGCCCTATTTTGTTACCCGGACAATCGCCCGGGTACAGGAGTTAGCGAGAAAGAAGAGGGAGGCAGGAAGCTGGTTACGGTTGCATTGGCTGTGGCGGTTTGCAGCGGGTCTGGTGGTGGCAATAGGACTGGCTGTTGGGATTGTCATCGGAACCGGACTGGGAAGTAATGGCGGCACCAGTGCTGATTTAGCGGTACTTAATACCATCCCCTCAATTGAGGAGTTATTTGCCGGAGGTGAGTGATGAAGGGACGCTGGGTTTATATAGTTCTTGCCGCATCGCTGGCGCTCAATATCGCAGCGCTATCCGCATTCGCCTTTCAGCGCTACAGGCGCTGGCAACGACATCAGGGTATAATCAGACGACTGGCAAGGTTTGAGCCACAGCGGGTGGCGCCGATTCTTGATGAATACCAGAATAAGATGGACTCTTTGCGCCTGGAGTACTGGCGGGCAAGACAGAAACTGGCACTTCTCAGTTTTGAAGAGGAACCAGATAAGGCGCTGGTGGAGGGGACGCTTGACCGGGTCGCATTGCTTCACAAAGAGATTAATCAGCTGGTCTATGAGACCGGCAGAAAAACCGGATTGGTTCTGCCACCAATACACCGGGAACGGTTGCGCCGACACTGGTGTGAGATGATGGAAGGTCCACCAACACCACCAGGTCGGAAACCGTTTGCCCCGTGCGGCAGACCAGAACCAGGACACAGGTGGAGAAGATAAAGATTTAAAAAAGGAGTAAAATATGAAAAAAGCCTTCAAAAAGATAACAGTAATCGTGGTACTAGTATTCACCAGTCTATTACTGGCACAGCCTCAGGATAATCCACCAGTCGAAAAGGAACACTGTGGGGAGTGCGAGGCGATGGCGCCAGCGCCAGTTATCGGCATTCCCAATCTTACCGATGCCCAGCGCGAGCAGATTCAAACGCTCCACATAAAGCATTTAAAGGAGATTCTACCGATAGAGTCCGAGTTGCAGATTAAGGGACTGGAACTTGCCGCACTCTGGTCAGCAGAAAAACTGGATACCAGGGCGATTGTGGCAAAGGTGAAGGAGATTAACGACCTGCGCAGTAAACTGGAACTGGCACGGGTGAATCAACAGATAGAGATTTATAACCTCCTGACACCGGAGCAGAGGAAGCAGTTCCGACCGCAGGGAGTAACGGGTAGAGGAATGATGGGCAGAATGCGGAGGGGCTTGAGAGGACAGAATAGAATGGGACCGGGTTCGATGCCCTGCTGTCCAGAGCGATAGCGCCTCCTTTGGCTCGGTCTCGCCGCCCCCATCCTCTGGATGCGGGCGGTTTTTTATAATATTTGACTATTGTTAGATGTAACGTATATTAGCATTTAATGTATATTAAAGAACTCCAGCTGTTTGGATTTAAGTCTTTTCAGGAACGAACCACCCTGCGTTTTTCTCCGGGGTTAAACTGTGTTGTCGGTCCTAATGGCTGCGGGAAATCCAATATCCTTGACGCCCTGCGCTGGGTTTTAGGTGAACAGTCATTTTCGGTGTTGCGTTGTGCCCGGAATGAGGATCTGATTTTTGCCGGAACCGCACGGGTCCCGGCATTGAATTATGCCGAGGTTCGGCTGGTTCTGGCAACTGATGATCGACCGGAATTGGGCAGTGAGGTGGAGATAAGAAGGCGTTTCTTTCGCTCGGGTGAGAGTGAGTACTATCTTAACCGTGAGCCCTGTCGGTTGCGGGACATTCAGGAACTTTTTTTGTCACAGGATATCGGGACAAAGGCGTATTCCATTTTTGACCTGCGTCAGATCCGTGAGATTATCGCCGGTAATATCCGCCGGATGTTTGAGGAGGCAGCAGCACTGGCAAAGTTCCGGGAGGCAAAGGAGGAGTGCCAGCGAAAGCTGGAGTTAACCCAGACCGACCTCACCCGGTTGGAGGATATCATTGCTGAGCGGGAGCGGGTGGTGCGCAGTCTGCAGCGGCAGGCAGGTAAATTACGCGCCTTTCAGCGGCTGAAGGAGGAAGAAAGGGGTTTACGGTTGCTGGAGTTAAAAAGGGAGTATGAGGCGCTGGGCCGGGAACTGGAGCGCGTTCGGACCGATACCGAGGCGCTGGAGAAGGCAGAGGTGGAACGAGCCGAGCGGTTAAGACAGGACGAGGAGGAGTTACGCCAGCTTCATAACCGTCTGCTGGATGCAGAACGGGGGAGGGAAAAACTGCTGGCAGAATTACAGCGCCGGCGGGAGCGGTTGAATGAAGCGCAGACAAAGGTAATTCTTGAACGCCAGGAGACAGAATTTCTCCGGCGTAATGCTGTAGCAGCAGAGCAGGAAAAGGCAGGGGTGAAAGGAGAGGTGGCGCAACTGGAGGAGTTGTTCGCCCGGACGCTGAAGCAATTACAGGAGCGAAACGATAAGCTGGATGGACTGGAGCGCCGGCTGGCGCGCATCCGTGACGAAATTAAGGAGCGCGAAGAGCGGGTGTTACGCCAGCGGGAACAGGAGTTGGTGGTGAAAGAGCGGGTGCGGGGATTGCGGGAAAAAGAGCAGGGGTTGCGCAATAAACTGGTGCGGCTGGAGGCAGAAATGGCAAATAACACTGTGATGCAGGAGCGGATAAAGAAAGAGCGTGAGGAGATTGAGGATAAAATAAAGACCATGGTTCAGGAGATAGAACAGTTACAGGTGTCAATAGCCGAGATAAAAGAAAAACAGACACTGCGCGCCCAGCAACTCAAGCCGATAGAGGAGGGGTTAAGACAGGGAGAGACGTGTAGCGGAGAAATCAGAAAAAAACTTGCTGAATTACACGGTGAAAAGGAGCAACTGGAGCAGGAACTGGTTGCGTTAAATGCCCGGTTGGCTCGGGAAGAGCTGTCGTCAGCCCGAGAGGCGCTTGGTCCCGAGCGGGTTCAGGAGGTGATAAATTTTCTCCAGTCGGAACCAGGCTGGGAGCAGGCATGTGAAGCGGCGCTATATCCGGTGCTGGATTTATTCTTTGCGCCGGAGGTGAGACCCGAGGAAATAGAGGATTTAGTTAACAAGGTAACGCGGTGGCGGCTGGGTTTTCTGGGGGCAGCGGTGAAGAGTCCGGCAACGCCGGTGACCGAAAAAGATGACCCGAGAATTCTCTGTGGTTTTGATAAGTTTGTGCATGTTAAACCCGGCGCGCCATCTGCCCTGTTAAACTTTATCAGCAGTTTTGTCGTTGCTCGCGACCGACAGACTTTTATGGAGTTGATCCGGGAGTTTTCCGAGGGAATGTTTGTCACCAAAGATGGGCTGGCATGGTTTGGTGATGGGCGACTGGTTTTTGCCGGAGCGGAGTCGGGACGACTGCTCTTTGCTGTTGAGGCGGAGAAAAAGACGGTGCGACTGGCGGCAGTGCGCCAGGAGATTGACCGACTGGCAGGGGAAGAGGAGACGCTCACGCAAAGAATGAGGCACTGGATGAAGGAGCGAGAGGAACTGGAGAGTGAACTGGTGGTGTTAGAGAAGGAGTTAATTTTAGTTAACGCCCAGCAGGAAAGTAGGGACAGGGTGCTGGTAGAGTTACACCGGGATGAGGAGAGGGTAAAGAGGGAAGAGGTTCGGCTTGCCCGGGTCGCGGCAGAGTTGAAGACGGAGATTGAGGAAACAGAAAGGGTGCTGGCAGGTTTGGCGGCGGAACTTGTCCGGATCGGAGAAGAGAGCGCCGGAATGGAGAAGGAACGGGAGGAGGCGGAGGCGGTGGTTAAGGCGTTGCTGAAAGATGCCTCAGAACTTTTAGCCGAAGTGAGCGAGGAACGGCGTCAGGTAGAACGACTGGATGTCCAGCGGGCACATCTCCATCAGGAGATAGAGGAGAAAAGGCGGCGGTTACAGGAACTGGCAAAGGTGATAGAGAATGCCCGGGCGCGTCAGGCGGCGGTGGAGCAGGAGGAGCACGAGTGGTCTGCGGCAATTGAGCGCTTGCAACAAGATGTGCGCACAGTAGCGGAAGAGATGGAGCGTTTTAGCACCCAGGAAATTGCCCGGGCAACCGAGACGCTGGAGGAAAATATCGCCGAGTTGCGTCGGGGGCAGGAGCAGGGACAGAAGTTATTATTTGAGCAACGGCTTCGGCTGGCAGACCTGGAGGGTAAAATAAGGCGGGTGGTGGAGGAGGCACAGACAGGTTACCAGACCGATATCGCCACTTTTACCGGTGAGGAGAACGAGGATTTTGTGGAACGGTTAGCGCGGGTTCGCCACCGATTGGAGGTGCTGGGACAGGTTAATCCACTGGCGGTAGAGGAATATGAGCAGGAGAAACATGACCTGGACCGGCTGCTTTTTCAGCGGGATGACGTTCTAGCGGCAAAGGCGAATCTGGAGCATTCGCTGCTGGAGATCGACCGCCATGCCCGGGAGCAGTTTATCTCTACCTATCAGGAGGTGCGGAGTCATTTTCAGCGGATATTCAAGGAGCTGTTTCTGGAGGGTGAGGCAGACCTGGTGCTGGTGAATGATGCCAATCCCCTGGAGTCCGAGGTGGCAATAATTGCCAAACCGAAAGGGAAGAATCCGAAACGACTGGAACAACTATCGGACGGAGAGAAGGCGATGCTGGCGGTATCACTGCTCTTTGCCTTTTATCAGGTGAAACCGGCACCGTTCTGTTTCCTTGATGAGGTGGATGCACCGCTGGATGATGTGAATGTCGGAAGGTTTGCTGATTACCTGAAGCGTCTGGCAGAGAGGACCCAGGTGGTGATTATTACCCACAACCGGGCAACTGTCGAGCGGGCGGATGTTCTTTTTGGTGTGACGGCAGAAGAGCCCGGGGTGTCCAAGATAGTTTCGCTCAGCCTGGCTGATTATCGGGCAAATAGCGCCGGGAGTGGTGGAAGATGAGTATCTGGGATGGTCTGCGCCGGACGCGAGACTTCTTCCGGCGGTTAACCGGTGCGGTGAATACCGAGGAGCTGGAGGAGATTCTTCTGGGTGCGGATGTTGGCGTGAGGGCGACCGAGATGTTAATTGCTGCGGTCCGGCGCAGTGGCGGTGACCCGCGTGCGGTGTTGCGCCAAGAGATTGTGCGGATTCTTGCCGGTAGCGGCGGTAGCGATTTTGCGGTTAGCAATCCCCCGCTGGTGATAATGATTGTTGGTGTGAATGGCTCGGGCAAGACGACGACCGTGGGTAAGTTGTCACGCTGGTTTGTCAGTCAGGGTAAACGAGTGGTGGTCGCCGCAGCGGATACCTATCGGGATGCGGCTGCAGAGCAGGTGCGAGTATGGGCGGAACGTTCCGGTGTGGAACTGGTCTTTTCCCAGCAGGGGCAGGATGCGGCGGCGGTGGCGTTTGATACCCTGCAGAAGGCGATTCAGCAGCGGCTGGATGTTGTTCTGATTGATACCGCCGGACGGTTGCACACCCGCAGGGATTTGATGGCTGAGGCGGAGAAGATTAAGCGGGTATGTGGTCGGGTGAAGCCCGGGGCACCTGAGGAGGTGTGGCTGGTGCTGGATGCAACTGTCGGGCAGAACGGCATCCGGCAGGCACAGGCGTTTAACGAGAGCCTGGGACTTACCGGCGTTGTTATGACGAAACTTGATGGCACCGCCAAGGGCGGGGTTTTAATCCCGGTGGTTTTAGAACTGGGGTTGCCGGTCCGGTTTATCGGCACAGGTGAGGGGATTGCTGACCTGGAGCGGTTTGTGCCCGAGGAGTATGTCCGGGCAATTTTCTCCGATTAGTGGGCTGGTTTAATCTGCGTAAGTACCGCAATTGCCCAGCGGGCGATTTCCTTTACCTCTTTTGGTTCCCGGCTCAATGGCCAGGGGCGGGCGATGCGCTGGAGCCGGTCAAGGGCAGTGGTGACCCGCAGGTCAACGATCGCTTCAATTACTGCGGCACGGACCGACGGTTCCGGATCGTCAAGGGCATTAAGGAGCAATGGGACAGCGGCGGGATTGCCGATTTTGCCCAGGGCACGGAAGGCGCTACTGCGGGCAAGGTCAGTCGGGTCGTTGGTCAGCTCTAATAATTTCATACTCGCCCGGTAGTCACGGAGTTTGCCCAGTGCCTCGGCAGCCATTGCCCGGACGATGTGATTGGTATCGTCAAGGGCGTTGAGCAGTGCCGGAGCGGCAGAGGATTCACCGATCTCGCCCAGTGCCTGGGCCGAGACGATCCTTACCCAGCTGCTGCTATCGGTTAATCCCTGACAGAGTCGTTCACAGGCGCCCTGATAACGCAGGCGTCCCAGGACGTCAATGACCCGGGCACGGATTTCTGCTGACTGGTGGCGGAGGAGCTGGAAGACCGGTTCCACCGCAATATCACCGAGCGTTGCCAGTGCTGTGGCGGCGATACCGGCGACCTTGGGGTCCGGGTCTTCTAAAGCCGATGTGATTTTTTCGGCAGCACGGAAGTGGCGGATCTTCCCCAGCGCCTGTCCCGCACTAACCCGCACCGAACCTTCTGGATCAGACAGGAGACGGGCGAGGATATCAATTACTGCTGGTTCACCGATGGCGCCCAGCGCCTCGGCAACGATGGCACGGATGGTGGGATCGGGATAGTCAATTAACTCTGCAAGCGGGATGATGGCGGTGTGACCGAGTTCCACAATGCGGTTGAATGCTTGGTTGCGGGTGTCAATATCTTCCACTGTCAGGGAGTTAAGGAGGTTTTTTACCGAACGGTCCGATAGTTCCTGTAACGCCGCCGCAGCAACGGTGCGCACATCGGCTGATGGGTCTTCGGCGATAATTCGGCTCAGGGCGGCCGCCGCCTGGCGGTCGCCAATTTTACCCAGGGCACGGATTGCTGCCTGACGGACTAATGGGTTATCGTCCGCCAGCTCATCCAGCAGGGGGTTGATTGCCTCGGGACGGGCAAGCTGTCCTAAGGCATCGGCAGCAGCGATCTGTACCCGGGCAACGGTATCGCGCAGGAGTTCACATAAACCGGTTAATGCCCGGGTGCCACCGATTTTGCCCAGGGCGATGGCGAGCGTCTCACGCACCGCCGGGTCAGGGTCGTTGAGGTGAGCAAGAATGATGTCAACAGCAGCAGGGTCGCCCAGTTTACCAAGCAGTTTCGGTATTTCGGTGCCCAGGGAACCCTCCCAGCTGGCAAGGTAGCGAACAACCGGTTCTACCGCAGCTTTGCCCAGGGCGCCGAGGGTGTTAATCGTCTGCTGCCGGATCGCTGGTTCCGGGTCAGCGAGGAGAAAGACCAGGGCACCGGCAGCGATTTCCGGGTTCAGGGTGCGGAGTTCGTCAATGGCGATGCTGCGCACCACCGGGTCAGGGTGCTGGAGCCGGGCGATGATTTCCGGTAGTGGCAATTTACTTCCTTTTCCTGGTTCGGGTCGGCTTTAATTCCTGTTGGAGCCATTTAAAATAGGGCTGGTAACCAGCGGTGATCGGCAGGGCAATTATTTCCGGTACCTCATAGGAGTGAAATTCCTGAACCGTCTTTTCCAGTTCGTGGTAGCAATGGCGGGTGGTTTTGGCAATACAGAGCCATTCTTTGCTGTGAGTAATCTTTTCCTGCCACCAGTAATGGCTGGTAATTGGACCAATAACCTGGATACAGGCGGCAAGCCTTTTCTCAAGCAGTTTCTGGCTTAATCTTTCTGCACCCTTTTTATCGGGCAGGGTGATGAACACCTGCAGATGTTCTACCATACCATTAAAGTGTGCCGGTGGTTTAGTCAGTAGTCAAGATATTGACTTTGGAATTATGTGAGTTTATAATTCCGACAATAAAATGTTATTATTTCGTCTCTCATTTAACCCAAAATTTCAAGGAGGTGTTTTTATGAAGAGAGTAGCGGTGTTGCTGGTTCTGGTGCTGGTGGTGTTTAGTTTTGCGCTGATCAGTCCGGAGCTGGAGCGTCGGCTGGCGGTTGCTGAGGCTGGTGGTCGTTTACCGGTGCAGGTTGTGCTCAAGCGGCAGTTTGACAGCGGGTTATTGAACTCGCTGGTTGATGGTTTACCGCGTGCGCAGCGTCGGGTGGCGGTGGCGCGGATCCTTCAGGAGTTCAGTGGGCGGGAGCAGGCGGATTTGCTGGCGTTTCTTGAGGGTTATGTTGCCGGTGGTGAGGTAGCGGACATTCGTCCTTTGTGGATTATCAATGCGGTTTACTGTGAGGCGACGCCGGGAGTGATTCGGTTGCTGGGTGCGCGGGGGGATGTGCATTATGTGAATTATGATCTGGTGCACTGTCCGGATTTAAGTGCGCCGCGTGTTGCGGCGGATGTTTTAGATGAGATTACGTGGGGTGTGCGGAAGGTTCAGGCGCCGGAAGTGTGGGCGCAGGGTTTTACCGGTCAGGGAGTGGTATGCGGTCACATTGACACGGGTTGTGATTACACGCATCCGGATTTAGCGGATCATATGTGGGAGGATCCGAACTATCCGTATCATGGTTGGAATTTTGAGAGTAACAACAACAATCCGATGGACGTGGATGGACATGGGACGCACACGGCTGGGACGGTGGCGAGTGATGGGACGTCCGGGAGTCAGTGCGGTGTGGCGCCGGATGCGCGGATAATGGTGTGTCGGGTACGGACGGTAGCGGATTCGGTGGCGGAGAGTCAGTGCTGGCAGGCGATGCAGTTCTGTGTTGCGCCGCCGTTATCGCCGGGCAATGGTGCGGATTTGTATACGATGTCATTGGGCTGGCAGTTATCATGGAATCCGCATCAGGCGACCTGGCGGCAGGTGGCGGACAATGTGAATGCGGCGGGGGTGATTCAGGTGGTGGCGGCGGGTAATGAGCGTTATTTAGCGCCGCCCAATTCCTGTCGTTGTCCTGGCAATGTGCCGCCGCCGTGGTGGAATCCGCAGAACACGGGGAGTGGTGGGTTATCTGGAATAATATCGATTGGTGCGACTGATTCGGTGGATGCGATTGCGAGTTTTTCCAGTCGTGGTCCGGTGACGTGGCAGGGTGTGGCGCCGTACAATGATTATGCGTATCCGCCTGGTTTGACCAAGCCGGATGTGAGTGCGCCGGGTGTGGCGGTGAAGTCGTGTCGTGTTGGTGGTGGGTATACTGAGATGAATGGGACGTCGATGGCGACGCCGCATGTTGCTGGCACGGTGTGTTTGATGCTGTCAAAGAATCCGGCGTTGATGCCGGCGGTGGTGGATTCGATTCTGGAGGTGACGGCGGTGGATCTGGGTCCTGGTGGCAAGGACAATGATTTCGGTGCCGGCCGGATTAACGCCCTGGCCGCGGTGAACTACGTTACCGGTTCTGGTGGTCCGATGATTGTCCTGCGCACCGTAGTGGTGCATGACTCGCCACCGGGTGGTAATAACAACGGTCGGGTTGACCCGGGTGAGGACGCCCGTTTAAGGATAACCCTGCGCAACTCCGGGGGTGCGGGTTGTAACAATACCGCTGGCGTGTTCCGCTCCTTTGACAGTCGGCTGGTTGTTACCGACTCAACGGCAACCTGGGGTAATATCCCCTCGGGCGGTGAGGCGACCAATACCGGTGACCCGCTGGCGGTTTCTGCTGCCCGCACAATTCCACCCGGGACAATGGTCGCCTGCACTCTTTACATTACCGGTGACAGTGCTGATTATGCTACCAGGATACCGATTACCTTAAGGGTCGGTGAGCCACCACCTCAACCCGGGACAGTTATCTGGGGACCCAAGGTGTGTCCGGGGATGCCGACTGATTGGGGTCTTTACGGTGTTGCCTATAACCGGCGGGATAGCCTGATTTACTGTCTGTATTTCTTCAGTTCCACTGCCTACAAGTACACCTCGGACAGTTCGCTGCAGTATCGCGGGACGATACCACTGCCTGAGGACTCCTGCACTGATATCGCCTACTGCTCCTATGACAACACCTTCTGGGTTGTTGCCAATCCTTCAAAACGGGTGTACAAGATTACCCCTACCGGTTCGGTTGTGCGCTACTTTACCGCCAGTCAGGCGGATTACCCCTGCGGTGTGGTGGAGCATGAGGAGACGCACGAGGTTTATGTGAGCGACCGGCGCAGTTCCACAAATCAGCAGCGGATATTTGTCTATGACACCACCGGTACGTTGCTCCGAACCATAACCCATCCGGTAAGCGGGTATTATGGCACCCGTTGCCTGGCGCTTGACTACCACTGTCCCAGCAACACGCCTTCCCTGCTTAATATGTTTTCCTGGTTTGATGCCGGTGGAACATCCCTTGAGTCCTGTGCGATGGTAGAGGTTAATCGCACCAGTGGGGTTCTACGTAATCGTTTCCGTTTTGCCAACACCGAATGGAATATGCGCGGGATTGAGTATGATCCACGGGACGGTTCCTACTGGTTGACGATTATGCAGTATCTCTCAGGTAATAACAATATGATTGTTAAAGTGGTGGGCTTCAATATGGGTGTGACCGGTGTGGAAGAGAATGGTCTGCCACCGGTACAGGAAAAACGGGTGACGGTTAGTGCCCGACCGAATCCGACAACCGGCAGGACGGTGCTTTCAGTTGTTCTGAGAGAGCCAGCAACGGTTGATATTGCGGTCTACGACAATACCGGCAGAATGGTAAAGAGTATCGCCCGGGCAAGACCGGTAACGGTGCGGAGCGAGTTTGTCTGGGACGGTCGGGATGAGAATGGTTATGAGGTTGCCCGGGGTGTGTACTTCTATCGGGTAAAGACCGGTCGTGATGACCACTGGGGTAAACTGGTTTTGACCAGATAGCTGACTGAGAGAAGTTCTGGTTCAGGGCTGGAGGGGCTCTCCCTTTCCAGCCCTGATTTTTTCGGTAGAACTTTCGGGTGGATAACTGATTAGACGGATTAGAATTTTCGTGCCGAAACTGGGGCAGGTTGTAAACCGATTTCAGCCCCGGTATCTGAAAACTGAATGGCGAGCAGGGTCATCCCGGGGATTATGGGGATACCTGTCCGGTTATAAATAATTACGGGGCAGATTGAAATGTCCAACTGGCTTATTACCAGATGGTTAAAACAGTTGTTGCTCTATTCCGGGACTTCGGGAAGCGTGAAAAATTACTAATTTCTGGCTCTTATTTATAATAAGGGTGAAGAAAACATGGTGGATATTTTTTCACTGGTTGTAAAAACTTGACGATGGTTGGTTTCGTGGTATATTTTATTAAAATGCCGGCGGGGTAGTTCCGCCGTGGTTGGCGCCGACATAGCTCAGCCGGTAGAGCAGAGGTTTTGTAAACCTCAGGTCGGGGGTTCGACTCCCTCTGTCGGCTGGAAAATTTAAGGACGGGTTCCCGAGTGGCTAAAGGGGGCAGACTGTAAATCTGCTGGCGAACGCCTACGGAGGTTCGAATCCTTCCCCGTCCATATCGTATCTTTTGCCCGTGAACAGATGCGGGCGTGGTGTAATGGTAGCACAACAGCCTTCCAAGCTGTTTGCGTGGGTTCGACTCCCATCGCCCGCTAAAGGGTGGATCAGGTCAATTCTGGGTTGCCGGAGGCAATAAAATTTTAGTTATTTAGTTATTGACAGACAGAAATTTAAGCGTATAATTGCAGAACGGCGCAATTTGCCCATGTAGCTCAGTCGGCAGAGCACTTCCTTGGTAAGGAAGAGGTCGCCGGTTCAATTCCGGCCGTGGGCTGAAGAAAGTAACGGCGTTGCTCAGGCTAAAAGCTGGGGCACGGTTGTTTTATTTGTAATGAAATATTAAATCGTGACACAAGTAAGGAGGAAAAGAAAATGGCTAAGGCAAAGTTTGAACGAAAAAAGCCACATGTTAATGTCGGAACAATCGGGCATGTTGACCATGGTAAGACGACATTGACATCAGCCATCACCAAGGTGCTGGCAGCAAAGGGGCTTGCCACTTTTACCACCTATGACCAGGTGGCAAAGGCAAGTGAGGCGCATGGACGCCGGGATGAGACAAAGATTTTGACGATTGCGGTGTCCCATGTGGAATATGAGAGTGAAAAACGGCATTATGCGCACATTGATTGTCCGGGACACGCCGACTATATCAAAAATATGATTACCGGTGCGGCGCAGATGGACGGTGCTATTCTGGTTGTTTCTGCTGCTGATGGTCCGATGCCCCAGACCACCGAGCACGTGCTTCTGGCACGGCAGGTTAATGTGCCGGCAATTGTGGTTTATCTGAACAAGGTGGACCTGGTTGATGACCCGGATATGATTGAACTGGTCTCGGAAGAGATTAAGGACATTTTGAACAAATATGAATTCCCGGGCGACAAGACCCCGATTATCAAGGGGAGTGCATTGAAGGCGCTGCAGGAGGATTCGGGTCCGAATGTTGACTCCATCTGGGAGTTGATCAAGGCGCTGGATGAGTTTATCCCGGAGCCAGTGCGGGAGATTGATAAGCCGTTCCTGATGCCGGTTGAGGATATTTTCTCCATTACCGGTCGTGGAACAGTGGTTACCGGCAGGGTGGAGCGTGGTATTTTGAAGCCAGGTAGCGAGGTGGAGATTGTCGGTTTTGGCAAACAGGATAAGGTTGTAGTCACGAGTGTGGAGATGTTCCGTAAGGTGCTGGATGAGGGACGGGCGGGAGATAACGTTGGACTGCTTTTGCGCGGTGTTGGTAAAGATGAGGTGGAGCGCGGGATGGTTATCGCAGCGCCGGGTTCAATCAAGCCCTACCGGAAGTTCAAGGCTGAGGTTTATGTGTTGACAAAAGAAGAGGGTGGTCGGCATACGCCTTTCTTCTCTGGATACCGTCCGCAGTTTTATATCCGGACCACTGACGTTACCGGCTCGGTGCAGTTACCGCCGGGTGTGGAGATGGTGATGCCTGGCGACCATGTGAC
>CAKZPX010000248.1 GCA_937139435.1 uncultured bacterium | reverse complement strand
ATTGTTTGCCAGTTATGGTCTTAATAGATTTATTTATGGAAGTGATAAACTTTATATTAAGTTATTGCGTGGCCAATAATTAATTTTAGCCGACCTGTTTGCCGATCTTGTATCCCTCTTCAATACATTTAACATTTACTGGCACAAGTTTCGGGCGTTTCTCAAACTCCTCCTTCACCTGTTCAAAAACCGCATCTATTGGTACAATATCGGTAGCACCAACATAGGCACCCAGCATCACCATATTTGCCGCCCGTCCGGTTCCGGCAGCAATGGCAATTTCATTCGCCGGCACCTCAACAACCCTAATATCGTTCCGTTCCGGTCTAATGTTAATCAGTGATGTATTAACGATTGCCATTCCGCCTGGTCTCTGTGCCCGAGAGAACTTTTCTAGTGACGGACGGTTCATCACCACTATATCCCGGGGATGAGAAATAATCGGTGACGCAATCGGCTCATCGGAAATAATCACGGTACAGTTTGCAGTCCCGCCTCGCATCTCTGGACCATAAGAAGGTAACCACACCACCTCCTTGCCCATTTTCATTCCCACTTCAGCAAGAACTTTTCCTGCCAGCAGCACACCCTGACCACCAAAACCAGCAAAAACAATCTCAACCTGCATCTTTCTCCCCTTTTTTCTCCGGTCTCTTAAAGTTTTGCACCGGGTAATAAGGAAGCATATTCTCCTCCAGCCACTTTGTCGCCTGATAAGGAGAAAACCCCCAGTTGGTCGGACAGGTAGAAAGTAACTCCACAAAAGAAAAACACACACAATCACGCTGTAGACTAAAAGCTTCCTTCAGAGCTCGTTTCGCGTTTATCACCTGCCTGGGGTTATGTACCGCCACCCTTTCAATAAAAGCCGGCGTCTTTAAACTTGCCAGCAACTCGCACATCCGGATTGGGTAACCAACATCCTGCACATCACGACCGCGCGGTGACGTGGTTGTTACCTGACCGGGCATGGTTGTCGGTGCCATCTGTCCGCCGGTCATGCCGTAAATCGCATTGTTAATAAAAACCACGGTAAATTTCTCACCCCGGTTTGCCGCATGGATAATTTCGCTCATGCCAATTGATGCCAGGTCTCCGTCACCCTGATAGGTAAAAACGATCAAATCCGGTCTTGCCCGCTTTATTCCGGTTGCCACCGCTGGTGCCCGACCGTGCGCCGCCTGTTGAAAATCAAAATTGAAATAATTGAACGCCAGCACCGAACAGCCTACCGGCGCAATACCAACCGCTCGCTCGCGTAAACCCAGCTCATCTAGCACCTCGGCAATTAATCGGTGAATCACACCATGAGTGCACCCCGGACAGTAATGGGTAATCCTATCAGATAAAGATTCCGGTCGCTTAAAAATCACTCTCATCGCTCACCTCCTGAGATGGTTCTTCACCGTCTCCACCACCTCTTCCGGGCTCGGGACGATGCCGCCGGTTCGACCATAGAAATAAACCGGTCGGGTTCTGCCAACTGCCAGGCGCACATCCTCAACCATCTGACCGGTACTCATCTCTACGGTGAGCACAAACTCCGCTCGCTGAGCCAGCTCATAAACCCGGTCTTCGGGGAAGGGAAACAGGGTTATCGGTCGGAGCAAAGCGGTATTGATGCCATCTGCCCGAAGTCTCTGCATTGCGGTCTTACAAACCCGGGCGGTAGTGCCGTAGGCAACCAGTAACACCTGATATGGCTTGTCTGTTTCCATCTCCTCAAACCGAATTTCTTTTCGCTTCATCTCCTCATACTTTGCCGCCAGTTTAAAATTCAGTTTCTCCTCCTCTACCGGGTCCAGATAAAGGGAATTTATCACGTTCGGTTTTCTTCCTTTGCAACCGGTAGTTGCCCAGTCCTTCGGTGGTAATGGAGGAAAATTATGTTCCTTAAACTCAACCGGTTCCATCATTTGACCGATCATCCCGTCTCCGAGCACAATTACCGGGTTCCGGTAACGGTCTGCCCGGTCAAAAGCCAGCGGCATCAAATCCACCGCTTCCTGCACCGAACTCGGTGCCAGAACCAGACAGTGGTAGTCGCCATGACCACCCCCCTTCACCGCCTGGAGATAGTCGCCCTGGGAGGGCAAAATACCACCCAAACCCGGACCGCAGCGGGCTATATTTACCACCACACAGGGCAGTTCGGCTGCGGCAATATAAGATAACCCCTCCATCATTAAGCTGATCCCCGGACTGGAAGACGAAGTCCAGACACGCGCTCCTGCTCCAGCAGCACCGTAAAGCAAATTCGCTACCGCCACCTCGCTTTCAATCTGGAGAAAACAACCCCCAACCTCAGGCATTCGTCGCGCCAGATACTCACCGATCTCCGATTGCGGGGTAATTGGATAACCAAAATACAAAAGCCCGCCGGCACGAACTGCCGATTCGGCAATCGCCTCGTTTCCCTTCATCAAAACCTTAGCCATTGTTCACCTCGACCTTTTCGGGCTCTTCTAAGGCAATCTCAATTGCGGTATCCGGACAGATAAAACCACAAAAACGGCAGGCGATACAGGCATCCTGATTCACCACCTGAGCAAAGAAATACCCCTTATCATTTATCTCCTTGGACATCGCCAGCACCTGCTTCGGACAGTTATGCACACACAACTCACAACCTTTACACCGATTTTTCTCAATTGTTACCTTTGCTTTTCTTGCCATAATTAAACCTCAAAGTTTAAAACATCTCGGACCCAATTTTTCGTTTTCCTCCCAGGGCTTTAATAATAACCGGTGCAACACCAGAACCGGATAGGGCAAGTCGACCGTCGCCAGTTTTTCAAATATCCGGTCTTCAATCGCAACAAACCCTATCGGTTTAGCGGTTTTTTTGCTCACCGCCTTCCCCAGCTCTATACCTTCTTCAATTACCGCCCGTTCGGTCTCCTCAATCAAATGAGAATTAATCACCAGATGGGTTATTCCGACCCCGCTGGATTGCTCAATCCCGGCAATCAGTTTTTCTACCTCCAACACTGAACCACTAAAAGGTCGCCGGGAATTCAAAACCAGAAAACAGTTGTAATCGTCCCCGGGCAACCATTGGACCAGACTCGCAAGAACTTTTGCTCCAACCGGGTCACCACCAATATCAAGAACCAGCCTGCTGGTAGCGTTTTTTAAAGCACCGGCTATCTCTGGCTGAATTAACGGCAGGTCAGACTCCATAATCTCTACCGGCGGTAGAATTAACCCCACTCCGTTTTTCTCCAGCACCGCCCGCGCTGCTCGGGAACGAAAGTAGGGGTTTACAATGTCAAGATCGGCAATACTTACCTTCTGCCCCCGGGCGGCAAGACTGAGACTGAAATTAACCGCAACCTCACTTTTACCCGAACCGTAGCCACCGACAAAAATATTCACCCGTCCAAGACCGGCAAAAAACTCCTCGGCATTAATCCAGCGCACCCCATTCACTGTAACTTCTGAACTGCCGGTCGCTGAAATACGAGACATTAAGATAATAATTTACCAACAAATTTCCTTCTGGTCAATATCATCCTCCACAACCATCAAAACGAATTCCTCCGGGTTAACGACGAAAAAGATTCAGCCCTTTAATTCATCGCCCGGGATTTTTTGAGTAGCCCTGCCGGAAACAAACACCACGGCTTGCAGGAAATAAACACTCTCTTCCTTATTCAGAATAAAGTACGCTTTTAACCGTAGTACCCATCGCAAAATTAATTCAGAGATACCAGAAATGGTAACGTATTCAGAGATACAGACGATAAAAACCCGTCTTCATTACCGAATCAGGTCTAATGTCCTCCCCGGGACTACCCCGGGGATAACCCGGGGGATATCCCCCCGCCTACCCCTTTTGATTATTTTTTTACTGATATATCTAACTATAACCATCAGAAAATAAACAAGTTAATCAAAATAAATCGTCTTAAAATTAGTGCATTATATTGTGGTTATATTTTACCAACGCAGAACCGCTGCACCCCAGGTAAAACCAGTGCCAAATGCGGTTAAAAGAATTAGATCGCCATCCTGAATCAATCCTCCATCCCGTGCCTCATCAATTGCCACCGGAATTGTTGCTGCCGACATATTCCCGTATCTCTCTAGGACAACAAACATCTTCTCCCGTGCAATTCCGGTACGCTCTCGTGCCGCCTCCATAATCCGCATATTCGCCTGATGGGGAATGAAGAGTTTCACATCCGCCGGACCGATCCCGGCATCGGCAAGCGCCTTTAACGCCGCTCCGCCCATTGCCCGAACCGCATGCTTAAAAACCTGATTGCCCTCCATGTGAACCGTATGTGCCATTTCCCGCAAAGTCTTTTCGCTCGTGGGCATCCTTGTCCCTCCGGCGGGCTGATACAGTAATGGCGCCAGATTACCATCACAACCCCAGTTTGACGCCAGAATTCCAGAACGTCCATCACCAGCAACCACTATCGCCACTCCGGCACCATCTCCGAAAAGTACACAGGTTGCCCGGTCTTTCCAGTTGACCACCTTGGACATAACCTCGCCACCGGCAACCGCCACCTTCTTTGCAGCACCAGTGGCAATCAGATTCGCTGCCACCTCTAAGGCGAAGACAAAACCAGAACATCCAGCACTGATGTCAAAAGCCGCACTTCCCGCGATCCCCAGTCGCTTTTGAACCCAGCAGGCGGTTGCGGGATAAACTGTATCCGGTGTACTGGTCGCAACGATAATTGTATCCAGGGCTGAAGGTTTCAGACCTGCCTGCTGACATGCCTTTTCCAGTGCTATTGCCACTAGGTCCGAGGTGGCGGTATTTTCATCCGCAATCCGCCTTTCCCTGATGCCGGTGCGTTCTACAATCCAGGCGTCGCTGGTATCAACCATCTTTTCTAAGTCAAAATTGGTGAGAATCTTGTCTGGCAGTGCCCGACCGGTGCCAACAATCTTTATTGACTTCACGTTACCTGACTGAAAATTAAAATAGCCCCATGGGGATTTGAACCCCAGTCTTCTGGCTGAGAACCAGACGTCCTAGGCCGGACTAGACGATGGGGCTTTTGTCGACATCCTATCACTGGTAAAATTAAAGTCAAGCGAAAAACTAACCCTGGGTTCCAACTGCGCGCTTGCCCGCCTTTTTCCGCACCCGTTCCCCGCGATACCGGAACCCCTTGCCATGATAAGGGTCAGCAGGCTTTGTTGCCCGGATGCGCGCTGCCAGATCGCCCACGAGCTGTTTATCAATGCCGGAAATAACAATTTCAAACATCTGCTCTTTCGTATCTTCAGGGTTGGGCACCTGGTTGATTGCAATATCAACACCTGCCGGGACAGGAAAATCAACCGGGTGGGAAAAACCACAGCTAAACTGTACCCCGGTTTTTGTCTTCTGTGCCCGATAACCCATACCCCGTAACTCCACAACCTTTTGATACCCGCTGGTTACACCAACCAGCATGTTCCGGATTAACGCCCGGGTTGTGCCGATATGCTTTCGTTCTACATCGGTGGCACCCTCAACCACAACCCCTCGCTCATTTACCTTTACCGTAATCCCCGACCGAAGCGGCAGACTCAAACTACCCAGTTTCCCCTTAACCGTAACCTTTTCCGGTTCAGTTTTTATCTCCACCCCGGAAGGAACGGAAAGCGGACGATAAGTTTTAGCCATACCTACCACACCTTGCAGATAATTTCGCCACCAACTCTGCGCCGCCTTGCCTCGCGGTCTGGCATAACCCCGGCTGGCGTGGACAGAATTGCTACCCCAAGTCCGCCCATCACCCGTGGAATCTCATCACATCCAACATAAATCCTCCGGCTCTGCCTGGACACCCGTTCTATCCCCCGAATTACTGAACTGCCATCATCAAGATACTTCAAGGAGATAATAATCCGCTTTTGTGGTCCATCACCATCAATCCGAAAGTTACTGATAAAACCTTCTTCCAGTAACACCCTGGCAATCTCATACTTAAGCCGGGAATGCGGCACACTTATTTCCTTCAGTCGTGCCGCGATGCCGTTCCTTATCTGAGTGAGGAAATCAGAAATCGGATCCAACCTTCTCCTCCTTACCAGGTTGCCTTACGCACACCAGGTATTTCTCCCCGCAAGGCCAGTTCCCGAAAGCACAACCGGCACAGTCCGAACTTTCGATAATAAGCCCGGGATCGGAAACAAACCTGACAGCGATTGTGTTTACGGACCTTAAACTTTGATTCGCGCTGCGACTTAACAATTAAACATTTCCTTGCCATATCACTTCCTTTTTGCAAAAGGCATACCTAACTCTTCCAGAAGCGCTCTTGTTTCATCATCACGCTGGGCAGTAGTTTTAAATGTTATTGTGATTCCAAATACCTTCTTAACCTTGGCGACCTCAATCTCCGGAAAAATCACCTGCTCACTTAACCCAAGGCTGTAACCGCCCCGTCCATCAAAAGAATCCAGCGGAAACCCCCGGAAGTCTCTAATCTTGGGTGTAGCCAGGTTAAAAAACCGGTCAATAAATTCATACATCCGATCGCCGCGCAGTGTTACCTTGACACCTAACGGCATCCCCTGTCGAATCCGGAACGCCGATATTGCCCGCTTGGCATATGTCCGGACTGGCTTCTGCCCGGTAATCATTGCCAGGTCATCAGCAATCACATCCAGCACCTTGGAATCGGCAACCGCCTCTTTTGTAGTAACATTTACCACCACCTTAACCAGTTTGGGCACCTGATGCCGATTCTTATAACCAAAACGGGCAGTTAATGCCGGCATCACTTTATTCAAATAGAGTTCTTTAAGCCTTGGTATCATACATCAATTATCTCGTCACAAACCTTACAAACCCGCACTCGCCGTCCCTCATGCTCCTCCCTTTTTACCTTTGCCCTCTTCCCGCATTTCGGGCAGATAAGCACCAGATTAGAAACATCTATCGGGTTCGGCAGGTCAACTATCCCGCCCGGTTTATTCGGACCCCTTGTCCGCTGATGCCGTTTTGCCAGATTGATTCCCTCCACAATCGCCCGATAACAGTTACTCCTGCTGTGCCACTCAATCCGGAGAATCTTACCACGGCGTCCCCGCTCCTCGCCGGTAATTACCTCTACCACATCACCTTTACGCAGTTGCATAACTTAAACCACCTCGGTTGCTAAGGAAATAATCTTGGTGAATCTTCTCTCCCGCAACTCCCGCGCTACTGGACCAAAAACTCGTGTTCCCCTGGGCTCTCCTTTATCATCAATAAGCACACAAGCATTGTCATCAAATCGGATGTAGGTGCCGTCATCGCGTCGATGTTCCTTACGGGTTCTAATTACCACCGCCTTATACTTCTCTCCGGGTTTGATCGGCCCATTGGGCAGTGCGTCCTTGATTGTCACCAGAACGGTGTCACCCAGCCATCCAAACTTTCGCTTGGAACCGCCATAAATTTTTATCACCATCGCTACCCGGGCACCGGAATTATCGGCAACAGTTAACCGACTGTACTCCTGAATCATAACTTCTTCACCACCCGCCAGCGTTTAAGTTTTGACAATGGTCTTGTCTCCATCAGAAGCACCTGATCGCCCTCTTTACACTCTGCCCGCTCGTCATGGGCATAAAGCTTCGTGCGCTTCCGAATATACTTCTTGTACTTTGGATGCTGAACCAATCGTTCTGTTTCCACCACCACCGTTTTCTGCATCTTTGCTGAGACCACTTTGCCAACAACTGTGCGCCGTTCTTTACGCATTTCTGCTACCTTCCTTCTCACTCTGTTCCTTTTCCTTAAGCACGGTAAGACAACGGGCAATTTCCCGGCGCAATCCCCGCAAATGCAATGGATTGGGCAACTGCTCGGTTGCCCGGCGCAGTTTTAGCTTAATCAACTCATCCCTCAACTCTGCCACCCTGCGCAACAACTCCTCTTTCGTCATCTCCCGCAATTCAGAAGCCTTCATAGGCAAATTCCTCCCGTGCTACCAGTCTCGTCCGGCAGGGCATTTTACTCGCCGCCAGCTGCAATGCCTTCGTCGCCTCCTCCGGAGGTAAACCAGCAATTTCAAAAAGCACCCGACCTGGTTTTACAACACAAACCCACTCCTCCGGTGTCCCCTTACCCTTACCCATTCGGGACTCAGCCGGTTTCTTCGTCACGGGTTTATCCGGGAATATCCTTATCCACATCTTACCGGTGCGTTTAAGAAACTTCGTCAGGCACAACCGCGCCGCCTCAATCTGCCGGGCGGTTATCCAGGATGGCTCCAGCGCCACCAGCCCGTACTCACCAAAGTCCACCCGATTAGCGCTGGTAGCCTTACCCTTCATCCGCCCCCGCATTGCTTTCCGATATTTAACTCGCTTGGGCATTAACATCTTTTAACTCCTTGCCCTGGGTTGAATATCACCTTTGTAAATCCAGACCTTCACGCCGCATGTTCCCGCAATCGTCTTAGCAACATCCATTGAATAATCAATATCCGCATTCAAAGTCTGCAGTGGTACTCGCCCCTCACGATACCATTCACTGCGGGCAATTTCTGCTCCCCCCAACCTGCCACCTACCATAACCTTAATCCCCAGGGCACCCAGACGCATTGCCTGCGTTACTGCCCGTTTCATTGCCCGGCGATGTGCTACCCGTTCCTCTAACTGTCGGGCGACATTCTGAGCAACCAGCCTTGCCTCCAGTTCCGGCACCCGTACCACTTCCACAAGAATATGCACATCCCGTCCAATCAGCTTTTTTATATCTTCCCGCAGTGCTTCCAGCGCCTGTCTTTTTGCTCCAAATACCATTCCTGGTCGGGCAGTGTGAACAGTAATTGTTGTCCGGTCTGCTACACGTTTAATCTCAATATTAGCGACCATCGCATCTGCTAACTTTCTCTCAATAAACCGCCTAATCTTAAAATCCTCCAGAAGATAATCCCGATATTTCTTATTATCAAACCACGCTGACTTCCATTCCTTGGTTATTCCGAGCCGGAAACCGAGGGGGTGTGTCTTCTGACCCATACTAAGCCTTCTCCTCCTTTGTTGCCACCTTCACATAGACGTGGCACATATGACGCACAAATACCGATGCGGTTCCTCTTGGTCCGGGCATCATTCGTTTCATCACATTCGGACCGTTGTCCACGCGAACCTCTTTGACCACCAGATCTTCCTCCTTAATCTTTGCCTTTCCCGCTTTATTAAGCGCATTTGCCACCGCGGAACGCAGGGTCTTGAGTATCGGACGCTTGGATGGTTTGGCTAAAAAAGTCAGGGTTGCCAGTGCGGTGGGCACATCTTTCCCCCGAATTAAAGCGGCAATCCGGTTTAACTTCTTGGCTGAACCACGCTGAAATCTACTACGAGCAATCGCTTCCATACTTCCTTAATGCTCCCGTTTCTCCTCTGCACCCTTTTCTCGCCGCTGTCCGGAATGCGCCCGGAAAGTACGGGTGGGCGCAAATTCACCCAGACGGTGTCCCACCATTCGCTCAGTAATGTATACCGGAATAAATCGGTTGCCATTGTGGATCGCTATCGTCTGCCCGACAAACTCCGGTGGGATAATACTCCGCCGGGCATAAGTTTTAATTACCCTTCGCTCACCTCTTTCCACCAGTTGTTTTATTCGGCGAAACAGTTTTTCATCAACATAAGGACCTTTACGCAGCGAACGCCCCATCTTATGCCCTCCTGCGGATAATCAAGCGGCTGGACTTCTTCTTTGGATTGCGGGTCTTATAACCCTTGGCGATCATTCCCTTTTCTGAACAAGGGTGCCTGCCACCCGAGCTCTTACCTTCGCCACCTCCCATGGGGTGATCAACCGGATTCATTGCCACCGCCCGGGTGCGTGGTCTTATTCCCATATGCCGGGAACGTCCTGCCTTGCCAATAGAAATGTCTTTATACTCCGGATTGGAAACCCTTCCGATTGTTGCCCAGCAGCGCAGGTGAAATTTACGAATCTCTCCCGAAGGTAGTTTCACAACCGCCCAGCCCTCTTCCTTTGCAAGAATTTGCGCCGCAGTCCCTGCCGCTCGCACCATAAACGACCGGCTGTCCGGATAGAGCTGAAGGTTATGAATTTCAACTCCGACCGGAATATCGGACAGCGTCATCGCATTACCAATCCTTATCGGTAGATTGTTGCCGGAAGCAACCTCGTCCCCTACCTTCAAACCATCAGGACACAGAATATAACGATACTCACCATCGGCATAACATACCAGGGCAATCCGTGCCGAACGATTAGGGTCATATTCAATTGAAACGACCTTTGCTGGAACGCCAGTCTTATCGCGCAAAAAGTCAATTATCCGGTAACGCCTTTTCTCTCCGCCTCCCCGGTATTTGGCGGTAATTCTCCCCTGGTTATTACGCCCCCCGGTTTTCTTCAATGGAACGGTCAGAGACTTACACGGCTCTTCTCGGGTAATTTCACTGAAATCGGAGACGGTATAGAACCGGCGTGCCGGGGATATTGGTCGATACTGTTTAATACCCATAACTAATGCTCCAGTGCCCCTATTTTCTCGCCCTTCCTTAGCTT
>CAKZPX010000247.1 GCA_937139435.1 uncultured bacterium | reverse complement strand
CAGGTCTACCAGTTCTGGGGGACGATATTAAATCACAGGTGGGAGCGACAATTGTTCACCGGACGCTCGTTTCTCTTTTTAACGACCGCGGCGTAAAGCTACTACGGACAATGCAGCTCAATGTCGGGGGGAACACGGACTTTTTAAATATGCTGGAAAGGGAACGGCTCCATTCTAAAAAAGTTTCCAAAACAGGGGCTGTTACATCCCTGCTGAAATATGATATTGGAGCAGAAAATATTCACGTTGGACCCAGTGACTATGTCCCGTGGTTAAAAGACAGAAAATGGTGCTACCTGCGTCTGGAGGGTCAGACATTTGGTGACGTTCCCCTTAATATTGAACTGAAACTTGAAGTCTGGGATTCTCCTAACTCGGCTGGAGTGGTGGTTGATGCGATCAGGTGCGCAAAACTGGCATTGGACAATGGACTTTCCGGAGCGATTGTTGCCCCATCCAGTTACTTTATGAAAACCCCGCCAGTTCAGTTCCCGGATGATGTCTGCCGGGAAAAAACCGAGGCATTTATCACCCGTTATGGAAATAAAGGAAGCAAGACGCGACGTTAGAAACATGAAATATGTAAACCGGATTTAATCAAGTGCGCGGTATCCTTATTACCTTTGAGGGGGTTGAGGGGTCAGGAAAATCAACGCAGGCAGAATTATTGGGTGAATACCTCAAGCAAAGTGGATTTGATGTTATACTTTCGCGAGAACCCGGTGGCACCCAGATAGGAGAGCAGATTCGGAATATCTTGCTTAATCCGGAATACCAGCAAATGGATGCAAGAACAGAACTGTTTCTTTATCTCGCCTGCCGTAATCAACATGTTAGGGAAAAGATCCTTCCAGCACTAAAAATGGGGAAGGTGGTAATTCTGGACCGTTTCGCTGATTCCTCAGCTGCCTATCAGGGGTGTGGGCGAGAACTGGGAGAAAAATTCGTTTCCCGACTCAACAAATTAGTAACCGCTGGTTTAAAACCCCACTTGACGATCCTGATCAATGTACCAGTAGATGTAGGATATGAACGTAAGGGGACGGCTATCCTTGACAGGATGGAGAAGGAGGAGGTAAAATTTCATGAGCGGGTGAGAAACGGTTATCTTCGTATGGCACGGCGGGCAACAGGAAGAATAAAGGTTGTTCCCGGAAACCGTTCACCTGAAGAAGTTCAGAGTGATATTAGAGCGTTGGTAGATAGTTTCTTGTCAGGAAAGGGCAGGAGAAAAAAATGCAAAAAAGAATAAAAAGATATTTTGCACCGGCATCGGTTCTTATTGGCTTATTACTGGTCGCTGCTTTTGTCGGCGGACTCCTCGGTAGGCTCTGGGCACAACGGGGAACGACACTCGCCGAAAGCCTGCAGATCTTTTCACGAGTAGTGGGAATTATAATGAATACCTATGTTGAACCAGTAAATAGTGACAAATTGATTCAAGAAGGCGTAAAAGGGATGTTGCAGGCGCTGGATCCGTATTCCGAGTTTCTGGATGAATCTGATTTCAAAGAGTTGAGAATAAGAACCGAGGCACAATTTGGTGGCATAGGAATTCATATCGGTATGGTTGAAGATCAGTTAACAGTAATTGCGCCAATTGAAGGAACACCAGCGGCTCGTGCTGGAATTCGCGCAGGAGATCGAGTTGTAGAGATAGAAGATAAATCAACCCAGGGTTTTACCACTGAAGATGCGGTGAAATTACTTCGTGGAGAACCAGGGACAAAAGTAAGAATCAAGGTTGCCCGACCGGGTGTAGAGGACATTATTCCTTTTGAATTAACCCGGGCGATTATTAACATTAAGTCTATTCCTTATTCGGGAATAATCGGAAGAGACATTGGTTATATCCGTCTAGCAGATATGTCCCGTGTGGCTTCGAAGGAGTTAAAGCGGGCACTGGATTCCCTTTTTGATTTAGGTGCCAGAAAGTTGATCCTTGATTTGCGCTACAATGGTGGCGGTTTGCTCCAAGAAGGCAAGGAGGTTGCTGATTTATTTCTTTCCCGGGGAAGGTTGATTGTTCGTACGAAAGGAAGGATCCCGGAAACCCAGCAGGATTTTGTTGCTGAATCGGAAAACAAGTATGGTGACTATCCGATGGTTGTGCTGGTTAACCGCGGTAGTGCCTCAGCAGCAGAGATTGTTGCCGGTGCATTACAGGATTGGGAAAGAGCGGTTGTGGTGGGAGAAACTACTTTTGGTAAGGGGTCGGTTCAAACAATCCATCAGTTAAGTCCTGAAACCGGGATGAAGTTAACCACCGCCTACTGGTATACTCCTTCCGGTAGATGTATTAATAAGTTGGGGAAAAAGAGTACCGTTGTCATTCAGGATACGCATAATTTTACGGGGAAGAATTACCGAACATTAGGAACGCTACGTCGTCCCCTTTATGGTGGCGGGGGGATCGCTCCGGACATTTATCTGCCAGCGGAGAAAATAACCGGACTCGCTGCCCGTATACCTGGTTTTGCTTTCTTTGATTTTACCACGGAATATGTTAACGCCCATTCCGGATTGACGATGGATTTCCGGGCAAATGATAAAATTTTAGAAGAATTTAAAAACTTTCTGCGCCAGCGGAAGAAGTTAGAATTCACCGATGCAGAATTTGATGCGATTCGGGAAATAATTGCCGAGATGATTGAGATTGAAATTGGCGGGAAAATTGACGGGCTGCACGGAGAGTACCAGATGCGATTGCGACGCGACACGTACGTAAAAAAGTCGATAGAACTACTGGAGTCGGCATCTTCTACCAAGGCGATTTTGAATCGGATTAAATAACCCTGATTTTGTCGCCCCGATTATTGGTAAATGCCAGAATTACCTGAAGTAGAAACAATTCGCCGCTATTTGTCACCAGTCTTAAGAAACAGGATAATAAAAAACGTAGTTATCCGGCGTAACGATGCTGTTGGCTTCCCATCGTCGGCCCGTTTTCGGCAAGAAGCGAGGAATGCAAGGATCTATCAGATATCCAGAAAGGGAAAATACCTGCTTTTTTCCTTAACCAGCCATAAGGTACTCGTGATTCATTTAAGATTAAGTGGGCAGCTACGGATAACGCAAGCAGACCAGGTGCCAAAATACGAGCGGATCCGTTTTATATTAGATAACGATTCGGCATTATCGTTTATTGAACCGCGGGTTCTGGGCAAAGTTTATTTACTCAAAGACTCCGAGTTATCAAAAATTATCCCTGGATTGGCGCAAATGGGTCTGGAGCCGATTGACCATCGTTTTAATACCCAATATCTCGCCGAAAAGTTTATTCATCGACAGGCAAAGGTTAAAACCCTGCTCCTCGATCAGAAAATCTGTGCAGGCGTTGGGAACATTTATTCTGACGAGGCATTGTTTTATGCCGGAATAATGCCTATCCGTCCGGCAGGTAGTTTAAGGAGAAACGAGGTAAAACGTTTAGTTATCGCTTTAAGACATATTATTAATAAGGCATTACGCGCTATGGGGACAACAATGACTGATGGACGTTATCTTCAACCTGATGGTGCCAGAGGGATGTTTCAGTATCAACTTATGGTAGTTGGGCGAGAATCTTTGCCGTGCTATAAGTGTGGCAAAAAGATTATAAGGATAACAATAAGCAATAGAAGCAGTTACTACTGTCCAGTGTGTCAGCATTAGACAGGAGGTTCAATGGAAAGTAGACCAGTAGGGATTATCTGTCATGGTGGGGCGGGTAAAATTGAAGAAAAGGAGACGTACGCTGCTGGACTTCAGGAAGCGATAGAAGATGGGTACCGTTTATTGCGTCAGGGTGCAAGTGCTGTGGATGCGGTAATAAAGGCGGTAGTAATTATGGAGGACAATCCTGTTTTCAATGCTGGAACCGGTTCCAGTTTA
>CAKZPX010000246.1 GCA_937139435.1 uncultured bacterium | reverse complement strand
GGCGTATAATTGATTAAACAGGTCAGCATGGTCTTCCCGGGTCTTGCCGGCGCCAATCCCTTTATCCTTAAGCCGGGAAAGCGAGGGCAGGACATCTATCGGTGGCGAGATCCCCTTATGGTGTAATGCCCGGGAAAGGATTATCTGTCCTTCGGTGATGTAGCCGGTCAGGTCAGGAATCGGATGTGTTTTGTCGTCCTCAGGCATAGTCAAAATCGGCATCATTGTGATTGAACCTTTTTTGCCCTTAATCCTGCCACACCGTTCATAAATTGATGCCAGGTCGGTATAGAGATAACCCGGGAAACCCCGGCGTCCGGGAATCTCCTTTCTTGCTGCCGATATCTCCCGTAACGCCTCACAGTAGTTGGTCATATCGGTAAGAATAACCAGAACATGCATATCCCGGTCAAATGCAAGGTATTCTGCTGCGGTAAGCGCGGTGCGCGGGGTCGCAATCCGTTCTATCGCCGGTTCGTTTGCCAGGTTTAAAAACAAAACCGTCCGTTCAATTGCACCGGAGTCGGTGAAGTTTTGAATGAAAAACTCTGCCTCTTCAAAGGTGATCCCCATCGCCGCAAACACCACCGCAAACGACTCCTCGCTACCCAGAACCCGTGCCTGCCGGGCGATCTGGGCAGCAAGCCGGTTATGGGGTAAACCGGTGCCCGAGAAGGTGGGCAACTTCTGCCCGCGCACCAGGGTGTTTAACCCATCAATCGCCGAGACCCCGGTCTGAATAAACTCGTTAGGATACTCCCGGGAATAAGGGTTAATGGGTGCGCCGTTGATGTCCGCCTTTTTCTCGGGAATTACCTTTGGACCGCCATCACGTGGTTCACCCAGTCCGTTAAAAACCCTGCCCAGAATATCTTCTGCCAGGGCAAGTTCTATACCCCGGGCAAGAAACCGCACCTTTGCCCGGGGGACATCAATGCCGCTTGTCCCCTCAAAAACCTGAATCAGTGCCCGGTCACGGTCAACCTCTAGAACCTGTCCCCGACGCCGCTCACCACCTGCCAGTGTGATCTCCACCAGTTCTGAATACTTCACACCCTCAACACCCTCAACCAGGAGCAAAGGTCCGGCAATGGAACTAACGGTCTGAAATTCCTTTATCATACCTGCTCCTCCTTTTCCTCTCGTCCGCGGGTGCGGGACGCGAACACCCCCTGAGATGCCCCGACCAGTCGGCTCATCTCTTCTGCCAGCTGTTGCTCTATGGATTTAACCGCATCCAGTAGCTCATCCTCGGTGAAAAATTTCAGCCGGGCAATCCGTTCCCGAACCGGCAGGCGCTCAATTTCATCAATATCCGCACCCTGCTCCAGCGCCTTTTGTGCCAGTTCGTAAAACAGTAGAATCACACCCAGCATCGCCGCCTGCTTTTTAAAAGAGGTGTAAGTGTCAACATCATGAAAGGCGTTCTGATGGAGAAAATCCTCTCTTACCGAACGGGCGGTTTCCAGTATCAGCCGGTCCTCAGGAGAAAGGGTGTCCTTCCCCACCAGCCGGACAATCTCCTCCAGTTCCGCCTCTTTCTGCAAAAGGGAAAGTGCGCGCCGGGTATTATCAGGAAATTCGGTTCCGGCCAGTTTAGCGATCGCCTCAGCGGTGGCGTCACGGTAAAGCGAATACGACCTTAACCACGATATTGCGGGAAAATGACGCTGAAAGGCAAGTTTGTCCTCCAGCGACCAGAACACCTTTACCACCCGCAGCGTTGCCTGGACAACCGGGTCATTAAGGTCGCCACCCGGAGGCGAAACCGAGCCAATTACCGTTAATGCACCCTCCACATCTTTACCCTGGTATCTTCCCAGACATACCACCCGACCTGCCCGCTCATAAAACTCAGCGATCCGTGTTGCCAGATAGGCAGGATACCCCTCTTCACCGGGCATCTCCTCCAGCCTTCCTGATATTTCACGCATCGCCTCAGCCCAGCGGGAAGTGGAGTCTGCCTGGAGCGCCACCGAATAACCCATATCACGAAAATACTCGCCAATGGTAATTGCGGTATAGACCGAAGCCTCGCGTGCCGCCACCGGCATATTGGAGGTATTGGCGATTAACACCGTCCGTTTCATCAACGGCTCGCCTGAACGCGGGTCTTTCAGTTGCGGAAACTCCATTAACACATCGGTCATCTCGTTGCCCCGCTCACCACAACCGACAAAGATTACGATATCGGCATCAGACCACTTGGCAAGCTGGTGCTGAATCACCGTCTTGCCCGAACCAAATGGTCCGGGCACACATGCGGTTCCACCCTTGGCAATCGGGAAAAAGGCGTCAACGATTCGCTGCCCGGTAACAAGGGGATATTGCGGCGGCAATTTTTTTCGCACCGGGCGCGGTTGACGCACTGGCCAGCGCTGCACCATTGTCAGTCTTTTCTCCCCGGTCTCGGTTTGAACCACCGCAACCGTGTCAATGACCCGGTAATCGCCCGCAGCAATCTTAACCACCCGGCCCGAAATACCGCGTGGCACCATAATCCGATGTTTTACCAGAACCGTCTCCTGAACCTCCCCCAGCACATCACCCTGACCAACACTGTCGCCTTCCTTAACCAGCGGTACGAAGTGCCACCTCTTCTCCCGATTCAAAGCCGGGACATCTATTCCCCGGGTGATAAAATAACCCGCCCTTTCCTGAATCAGATCAAGGGGGCGCTGCACACCATCATAGATCGTTTCCAGCAACCCGGGACCGAGTTCCACCGAGAGCGGTTCATAGGTGGGATAGACCGGTTCGCCCGGACCGATACCCGCCGTCTCCTCATAAACCTGAATTGCTGCCTCATCACCGTGTAACTGAATAATCTCGCCCAGCAATTTTTTTTCTGAAACCCGCACCATATCATACATCCGGGAACCGGTCATGCCACTTGCCACAACCAGAGGACCGGAAACCTTGACAATTGTTCCAGTTTTTATCTCCATCAAACTCCTCCGGGCTTGGTACCCAATACATCCGCGCCGTAGGCCTTGCACACTGCGGCACGGAGTTGTTCTTCACCCGCACCGCTGCCGGTAAGTGGTAGCGCCACCAGACAGGGAAGCGCGGCGAAGCGATACCTTTCCAGCAGGGGTCGAATCCTCTCCGTCATGTCGTCAGTAAAAAATATCAGCTGATAACCATCCTGAATCAACTTTTCCAATAATGCCATCGGGTCGGTCCGGGATTCAACCGGAAAAACCTCCAGTCCGGTAGCACGAAACGGAATAACCACCTCGGCAGGACCGACAACCGCAACCTTTCCTGAATCCTTTGAATCAGAAGCCATAAACCACCAGCTCTTGACATGTCTTTGTGTCCAGTCCGGCAACCTTGGCAGCAAACAACTGACGCAGGTTGACCAGTTCATTCTCGCGCAGAAAGTAAAAACGTAACAGAGGCTCATAACCCAGGGCGACATAGCGGGCGGTGTTGATGTAATTCAACATTACCTCTCTTGCCGCTCTTTCTAATACCAGTCCGCCGGCACCGGTTTCGGTCTTCAACCCCGCTTCAATGACCGGTGCAAACCGGTTTGTCGCCAGGGTGGCTCTGATCCGCTCCGTGTCAGCGTTAACCAGCGATACCAGCACACCGGGTTTTAATTTACCACCAGGAAGAAACGCCTGATTGAAAATATCCTCTTTCTCTTTTAACAACCGGAGCCGGAAAAGGATTTTTATATTTGTCACATCGGCAAAAAGTTCAAAATAACCCCGGGCATAATCCTGACCGCTCGTTAAAGAAAGCGCCTGTTCCTGTGCCCAGCGGTCCAGCATAATGTCAATTAGCGCCGGGTCTCTGGTATCACGGGCGTGCTGTAACGCGGCAAGGACATATCTTTTTATAGCGTCAAAACCTGTTTTTTTGCTGACCCGCACTGTTGCAGCGTCGGGATTGAGATTAAGAAGAATGTCGGCGGTCCACCTCCCTTTATCAAGGAGATTATTCTCCTCCACTGTTTTTCCTGCCAGCTGACTCTTCAGTACCGTCTTAATGTTATGAGTGTCAACCTGAAGCTGTAATAAATGCTGTAACCAATCCTCTGCCGCATAATCAAAACAGAACTGTAGATTTTCCTCACCGGCAAGTTCCAGGGCATCCTGAAAATTAGCGGCATCAGAGATAAATCTTGCGTAACGGGTTTCATTAAGCACTGAGGTCAAATCGTTAACGTTACCAGTTCGGATCAGCCTTTCATAGTAATTTCTGTCAAGCAGTAGCGTCTCCCGGGTGCGTAACCTTCCGATAACAAAGTTGTAATAGGTGGAATTGCTCCAGCGGGTCTTTTTAACGTCTATCACAGAAAAATAATATAACACAGCACTTTCTTAAAGTCAACTTTTTTCACTGTGTTTCCTGTTAATACTTTTTAAACAAAACAAAAATCCTACATATTAGATCCAACACACCCTAAAGAGAAATTTATTATAAATCCAGATTGTTTTATATTTCATTCAAAACAAACACAATTGGTTTTATCTATTTATATTGAGATGTATGTTTAAAAATATACTGTTATTATGAATTAGTAACATCATAATAACAATTAGTATAAATATTTATGTAGATGTAGATGTTATTATGGATAACAGGGGTGATTTTGTAACACAAGTAAAAACAGGGAAATAGGTTATTATGTTGTTGTGAAAAATTATGTTGTTAATCAGTGTAATTTATCCAGTATATCGTTTTGTTTTTGTTTTTAAACACAATTATCAAAATCTTTTCCTCAGGTTTTTCTGATTTATATTCAGTATGATGGGCTTTATTGGTTTTTTAGCTGACACCCGGGTGGGTACCGCCTTTGTTTAGCTCTTTAATAATCCGTATTATCTGGTTGTTTAATATCGGGTCTTTTGTTCTTAAACGCTCTACTTTTTCTATCGCATGCATTACTGTGGTGTGGTCCTTTCCTCCGAGTTGATACCCTATGTCTTTGAG
>CAKZPX010000245.1 GCA_937139435.1 uncultured bacterium | reverse complement strand
CTCATCAAACTGGGGGTTAATCACAAACCTGCCTGATTTGTCTATATATCCCCAGCTGTTGCCAGATTTTACCCCAGCCCTGCCTTCGGAAAAATCTCCTGCCCAGTCAAACTGGGGATTAATAATAAACTGACCGTCAGGGTTAATATAACCACATCTGCCACTAACCAGAACCATCGCCAGCCCTTCAGAAAAATTACCTGCCCAGTCAAACTGGGGATTAATAATAAAGTGCCCGTTTTTATCAACATATCCCCATTTGCCACCATAAAGCACCAGTCCTCGGTCCTCGGAAAAATCCTCGGCCCAGATAAAGCTCGGCTCAACAACTATCCTTCCTTCCCGGTCAATATAACCAAACTTGCCTTGCTCAATCACCCGTGCCCGTCCTTCAGAAAATTTTCCTGCCCCGTCAAACCGTGGGTTTATCACCAGTCCGCCCGAAGGCTCAATGTAACCCCAGCGTTGTCCAACCTTTACCGGCGCCAGTTTTTCAGAAAAAATTTCTGCATAATCAAACTGCGGATTAATAACAACCTTACCCTGCGCATCAATATAACCCCAGCGGTCATTTTCTTCTATCGGAAACAGCCCAGCACCGCCATCCTGATTAAGACAACCGGCAAAAATTAACATTCCAACAAGCAGAACAATTCGCCTCATCCTGCCTCCTTTAGCAATGTTCCCTTTCATATAATCCTTATAACATTTTCCTGTATTCTGTCAAGTTATTAACCGCCAGCGGTCAGAACTGTTAAACGGCAGATAAAAGACATAGACACCGAAAGAAAAAATGTTAATATTGTTGATTGAATGGCAGACCCAGGTTCTACCACCGGTGAATTCCGCCTGCCCGCAACCTTTGCGGCGTTCCGGCACAAGAACTTCCGGCTCTACTGGTTCGGCAATATCATCTCCTTTGTCGGCACCTGGATGCAGAACACCGCCAAGAGCTGGCTGGTGCTTTCCTTAACTAACTCGCCTTTTTTTGTCGGACTGGACTCCACCCTGAGCTGGCTGGCGGTCTGGTTTGTCTCCCTGCCTGCGGGTGTGCTCTCAGACCATATGGATAAACGCAAACTGATGCTTTTCACTCAGTCCGGTCTTGCCGTTTTTGCCCTGCTCCTTGCCATTCTTACCTGGACAAAAACCATCAACATCTACTTTATCCTCGCCATCTCAGCGATCGCCGGTATCTTCACCGCGGTCAATGCGCCGGTTGCTCAAACGCTGATACCGGAACTGGTAGGAAAAAAGGACATCCTCAACGCCATCGCACTCAACTCCTCAATGTTTAACATCGCCCGGATGATTGGACCGGCGCTTGCCGGTTCTCTGCTTACCTTTACCGGTCCGGCGGTCTGCTTTGCCCTCAACTCTGCCAGTTTTCTGGCAATCATCATCGCCCTTTTCTTCATCCGTCTCAATACCCCATCCGCTCCCGGGAGCGATGAAAGGTTCACCCGGCGCATTCTGACCGGGGTCCGGTTTGTTAAAAACCATCCTGACATCCGTATCCTGATGATTATGACCGGCGTTTTCTCCTCCTTTGGCATCTGCTACATCCCGCTGATGCCGGTGATTGCCCGTGATGTCCTGCACCTTGACGCCCGCGGTTACGGTTTAATGATGACCGCACTCGGTGCCGGAGCGTTAACCGGCGGGCTCACCCTGGCAACGTTAAGCCGGACCCGTCACCGGGGAAAAATCCTTTTTGCCGGCACCGGGTTACTGGGTGCGCTGATTATCATCTTTTCCTTTGTCCGCCTTCCCGTTGTTGCCCTTGCCCTTTTGGTCTTTATCGGATTCTGCCAGACAAGCATCGCCTCCCTCACCAACACCCTGATTCAAACCAATAGTCCGGACCACCTGCGCGGTCGGACAATGAGTGTGTTTAACATCTTCTTTAACGGTATGTTTCCGATTGGCAGTCTTATTGCCGGTGCAATTGCTCAGGCGAAGGGTGCACCCTTTGCCCTTCTGACTGGCGGGATTGCGGTACTTCTTACCCTGACCGCCGTTTCCCTAGTCCACCCCCGCTTGCGCCAGTTGTAAAGAAATACTGGACGATATTAACTAACTTCCGGTTCAACGCAGGTGCCGGAGCGCCTCTTTTGCCCGGATGTAGTTCGGGTCGATCTTTAACACCCGCTGCCAGACAATCCGCGCCGAGTCCGTTTCACCCTGATAGTAGTAAACCAGCCCGAGGTGAAACAAGGGCATTGACCAGGATGGACTCAAACGCAACGCCTGTTCGTAAAAGCGACGGGCAGAAGAAAAATCCTGGCGCAATAAGGCAATATTGCCCAGGTTGTTCCAGCCCTCTGCCGAGTAAGGGTCAAGTTCCACCACCCGCTGGAAAAACCTTTCCGCCACACCCGGCTCCCCGGCTGTTGCCCAGACATTACCCGCAATACCATGGGCATCTGGCTCATCCGGATGCAAACGCACCGCCGCCTCCGCCACCCTTTTCGCCTCGTCAATCCTGCCCTGTTTTAAGAGCGTCGTCACCCGCAGGGAAAGGATATTGGTTGCGGAGTCAAGCGCCAGCGCCCGTTCAATCTCCACCTCAGCCCGGTCCTGCCTGCCCCGCTCATAATAACCCAGAGCAGCGGTAAAGTGATTCTGCGCCGGGTCCTCAATCCTGCCCGTGCCAGCAAGGTTAAGGTTAAAAAAAACAAACGAGCAAACCGCAATAAGCAGGGGCACGGTCAGTTGCTTCCCCCGCAAACGGCTGAGCTCCCTTGCCCCTGCCACCGCAAAAAGCAAAAAGAACGGCACCACCGGCATCCGATAACGGGCGGTAATAAAAAACGGAATGAAAGATAGCGCATAGGTGCCGAGAAAAAGATAAACCGGCAGGAGCATGCGCCAGCGACTCCGGGTAAGATAAATCCCGACCAGCGCCAGGGGCAGAACCACACCAAAGGGAAATTTTAACCACGGTGTTTTGAATAACAGCAGGTTGAGCAGAGTGTAGCGCTTGAAAAAATAAACGTCCCGGTCATTGGACACCTCATAACCGCTGAACCAGAGATAAACCTTGCGCAGGGTCAGACCGAGCGCCTTAACGGTGCGGGTGCGCCAGAACTCCAGACCTTTCCGAAACCAGAACCGGTCAATCTCTGCCCCGCTTAACTCCCTGCCCAGCGCCTTTTCTGCCCCTATTTTGACATCATTATAACCACCCCACCAGCTTGCCCGGGTGCCCGGCACAATTGCGGTTGTGCCATCGGATAACTCATTGTTACCGATGTAGAAGTTTGTCCCGCCCTGCCAGGCAATTAAAACTAATTTTCCGCTCTTTAAATAGTTACGCACCGTCACCGGAAGAATCGGCACCAGGAGGCAGAGAAAAAATGGCACCGCCCGGCGCCAGAACTCCCGGCGGTATTCAAACCGAAACCAGAAAACCAGGGAAAGAACAAATAAAAGCACATTGGGTCGCGCAATCGCTGCCAGACCGAAGATCAAACCGGGCAGAAACCAGTGCCGGTCTTTTCTCCAGGCAAGAAACAGGGTCAGAAAACCCACAAGAATCAAAAATAATAAAAGCACCGCAATCAACAGTTCCCCATCAAAATAGATAAACAGCGGATACACCGCCATTAAAACACCCGCAATCAGTCCTGCCCGGCGGTCAAAGAGCCACTGACCGAGAAAAAACAAAACACCGCAACTCAGCGCCCCCAGCCCTGCCTGAATCAACCTTGCCCAGAAAAGGTTAATCCCGAACACCCGGTAAATCAGGGCGAGAAAAAACGGATAAAGTGGTGCCCGGAAATAGGCATCGTTAATAAACTCCTGGTGATTGACAATCGCCATCGCCCACTGATGGTGATAGAGCGCATCCAGCTGTGGTGTGAAGAACAGCGGGTCCTGCGCCCTTGCCTGCAGGAGATACACCAGACGCAGAAGAAACGCCACTCCGATAACCAATACCATCCCGGACCGGTCCGAACCCGCTGTTTTCTTCGCTCGATCGCCCTTTTGCCGCGCCGCCATAGAATTTGAGTATCACCATCCGTTTGCTTATGTCAAGGAGAATAACCGTGCCCTATCCCTCTCCTGGTCCCTTTACCGACATCGCCTCATCCCGCACCCGATTCAATACCTCCCGGTCCAGCCCCCTTAACACCCACTTCTCCAGCAGCACCCGCACCTCACGCACCAGGGAACTACCGGACAGCCGGCGCTTACGGGCATACACCTCCCGCCCAAAATCCAGATAAAACGGGTAGAGGATTGATGGCAGGTCAGCACTGTTTAAAACCTGGCGCACCTTTGTCTCCACCTCCCAGAGCGCTGCCTGCTCCCACTGGTAATGTCGTATCATCGCCGCGCGCAGCGCCTTAAGCCGCTCCTGCACCGCATCCGGCTCGGTCTTGACGAGCCACCATTCTATCCTTTTCATCAAATCCTTTGCCATTTTGCCTCCTTTGTTTTTGCCTTTCTATACAATTAGAGCCAAGCTCGGGCAGAAATTAACGCCCCGAGTTTACCTGCAACCGCCAACATACTCATAATTTATTAATCAGCACAGTGTTAGGAAAAATAGCCACAATAATTATCAGCGTCAGTGGTATACCCCGGGCTGCCTGGTGAGTTATTTTCCTGTTGCCTCCTTGATTTTAAACCGATGGGGTCTATAATCCTCTGATGGGAGTTAAAGAGAATCTCAACGCCATCTATGAACGGGTCAAACGCGCCTGTATTCAGGTGAATAGAAACCCGGAGGAAATCATCCTGGTTGCGGTAACAAAAACCAAACCGGTGGAACTGATTAGAGAGGCGATCACTGCCGGTATCACCCACTTCGGAGAAAACCGGGTACAGGAGGCGGCAGGAAAAATCCCGTTAATTACCGAACCGGTGCAATGGCATCTGGTCGGAACCCTGCAGACAAATAAGGTAAAAAAGGCGCTGGAACTTTTTCACCTGATTGAGAGCGTTGACTCCCTGCACCTGGCCCGGGAAATCCAGCGCCGTTGCGAACAGTTGAACAAAACCATGCCAGTTTTGATCGAGGTCAACACCTCGGCTGAAAAAACCAAGCACGGTGTCACACCGGAGCAACTGCCGGAGATGCTGAAAGAGATGCTGACCCTGTCCCGGCTTCAGATCCAGGGGCTGATGACCATCGGTCCGGGCTGGGCGGTAACCGAACCCGAGGCTTCCCGCCCCTGCTTCCAACTCCTTGCCCGTCTCGCCGAAGAGATGCGCCAGCGTTTTACCATTCCCTTACCGCACCTGTCAATGGGGATGAGTTCCGACTTTGAGGTTGGTATCCAGTGCGGTGCTACAATCATTCGCATCGGCACCGCCATTTTCGGACCAAGGGAGTAAATTGACCCGGGACGAATTTCTCCTTCTGGTAGAAGAGGTGGTGCAAAACCTGCCACCATTTTTCCGCCAGCGGATTAAAAACCTCGGGGTAATGGTAATGCCAATGGCACCACCGGAACTGGCAGAAAAACTGGGCAAAGACCCATCCACAATCCTTGGTGTCTATCAGGGGGTGCCATTTAACCGTCGTGGACCGTTCTATGGCAATGTCCTGCCTGATACCATCGTGATCTTCCAGGAGCCGATTACCGCCCTTGCGAGAAACGAGGCGGAACTGCGGGAACTGGTGCGCCGGGTCACAATCCACGAAATCGGGCACTACTTCGGGCTTGCCGACGAAGCACTCTACCGCCTGGAAAGGGAAAAATAAAAGGGGGTCCGTAAAGGACCCCCCTGATGAGAAACCTGCCGCCTCAGCGGTTAATAATCAGTTTGTGCGTTGCGGAACCAGCCGGGCTTTCCAGTCGCACCAGGTAAACACCAGCTGCCAGTGATTTCAGGTCAACCGCAACCCGACCGGAACGTGCATCATCACCGGTGTAAAGGTTGCGCACCAGTCTGCCGGTCGCATCATAGAGCGACAGGTTCACCCGCGAAACCGCTGGCACCTGCCAGGAGATGTTAATCATCTCCCTTGCCGGATTGGCGAACCTCAAACTGGCGTTGCGCAGATTCGGGTTATAACCCTCCTCCACCCCAACACCACCCATTACCGAGGCGGAAATAAAAAATTCGCCCCTTGGCCAGGCCATCCAGCTACCCGGACTGCCATAATAACTCCGTCCATCGGCTGTATCATCAGCCAGAGAGGAAGGATGCCCCGAAGAGTGCGCCGGCGCCACCGCCACATAGAACTCACCGGAGTTGATAATAATCATTGAGTCCAGGCTATAGGCAAATACCGCACCGGGTGCACCGGCTGGTGCCTCCAGGTCACCGGACTCATAAAGCAGAGTTGAGCCGTCATCAGCATAGATTTTAAAACGGAATGTGGAGTCGGGCCAGGGGACCTGGGGGTGAAGATAGAACTGACTCCGAACACGGGTAATACCAACCGGATACTGCACACCAAACTGCACCGGATTGAACTTTGTCGCTCGCTCCGGTCCTGCCCAGGTCAACCAGCGCATATTGTTATAATTGGCATACTCAATCCAGCGGGCAACGCTCAGGTCATAGCTAATTGTATCGTCATAAGGATACATCTCGCCACTTGCCTCGGTCCAGACCGCAATCCGGTAGTCACCGGTAACATTGGGAATGCGCCAGGCGGGTGAAAAGTTCATCTGTGCTGTCTGCCCTCGCTGCAGGTTAGCGCTGGTGGTCATTGTATCTTCGTAAACATAGCTCTGCGGTCCGGTAATCCTCAGCCGAACCGGTGTGCCCATCGGTAACAAACTGGTTCCCAGGTTCTTGATTGTTGCCCGGATGTTTAAGTTAATATTGGGCAGGGTGTCAAACGGCATATTGGAAGCAAAAAAGAGTGTTGCTGCATCGGTTTCTGGTGGTTCCCAGTCAACAACCGCCCGAATCAACCACTCACCACGCCGGGCATCCTTATTAAAGGAACCACCCACATATGACCACATCCGATGCGACGGTGCATTGTTTGCCGCATCAATGGAAAGACCCGGGCAGATCGGATAGGAGTCAACCTGAATGTAGAAGATGTAGTAGTTGGTGCCAACAATCGGCTCGTTAATTGAAACGTAGTTCCACTGCCCCCGGGTGATGTTGACGGTATCAGAACTCCAGATCTCGGTGCCGGGCGAGCCCCCTGGACCATCATCCGCAAACACCTTCACCAGCGCCCTGGTACCACCGGGAACCGGCCAGCCGGAATAGAAGTGTAACAGGGCACCGGCAAGAGTAAAACTGCTTGCTGGACTGATGAACTTAACACCCCAGCCATTACCACCCTGATACCAGGCCCAGGCACTTGCCGGCATATTATCATCATACCGGAATGTGTCAAGGGCAAAACTGTTAAACACCTCCGGAGCACCGGGAAAGACACCGGGCTCAGGATTCGGGATGGTGTAATGAACGGTGGAACTCGAACCCAGCCAGCGCTCCGTCTCAGCCAGCGCCAGACCGGTCACGAGCACCAGACCTACTAACGCTATCTTACGCATCACCGCTCCTTTCGTTTAATATCTTTATCACCTAACCGCCGGCACTACTTCTGCCAGCAACAAATCATAACCCGAAGCAATTTACAAGTCAAGCACATCTTAATTTTATTGACACCTGTCCCCGGTAGAATATTATAAAATCCTGTGACTGGACCTTTCGGCTGCCCCTGGCTCACTTTCAGCGCCTTTCTGGTCGCAATTGGCAGTGTAGTTATCGCCATCATCTGGGCGGTATTCGCCCGAACCGACGGAGAAGAATAGGTGAGCCCGGGTATCATCTATGCCCTGGTTATATTCCTTTACCTCGTTATCCTCTTTTTCATCGGTCTTGTCTCCAGCGCCAGAATGAAAAGGTCTGCTGAAGGTTTCTACCTCGGCTCCCGTTCCATCGGACCATGGGTCACCGCCTTCTCATTTGTCGCTGCCTATTTCTCCTCGGTGGTCATTATCGGCGGTGGCGGGTTTGGCTACAAATACGGAATGGCAACGATATGGGTCGGCGCCACCAATGTGCTCGTTGGCACCCTGCTTGCATGGATTGCCCTGGGCAAAAGAACCCGCTCCCTCAGCACCGCACTCAACGCCATCACCATGCCTGACCTGCTGGGCAAGGTCTACCGCTCGCCCGAGGCAAAACTGTTCTCCGCCTTGATCATCGGTATATTTCTGGTCATTTACAGCGTCTCGGTGCTCCAGGGAATGGGACACTCCTTTGCCATCCTGATGGATCTGCCCTATATCTACGGACTGTTAATTTCGGGCATCATTATCATCGTCTATGTTGCCCTTGGTGGTTACCTGGCGGTGGTCTGGACCGGTTTCTTTCAGGCATGGATAATGCTGTTCGGACTCCTTATCCTGACGGTTGCTGCCATTGCTCGGGCAGGTGGACTGAACCAACTCTTTCTCCGGCTCGGTGCGATTGACCAGGGCAAGTTACTTCAGACCCCGGGCATCTGGGGCTGGCCCGGTCTTCTGTCCTATGCGGCGATTGTCAGTCTGGGTGTCTGGGGTATGCCACAACTGGTCAGTCGTTTTTATTCAATTAAAAGCGTGCGGGTACTCAAACTGGGAACAGTGCTCGCCACTGCTGGAGCAACAATGGCGCTTCTGCCCTATTTCAACGGTGCGGTTGCCCGACTGCTCTGTCCTGGTCTTAGCAATCCTGATCAGGCGATCCCCAGTCTGGTGAAAACAAGTCTTTCACCGGTAAGCGCTGCCATCTTTCTTACCGGCGTGGTGGCAGCCGGTATGTCTACCTTTGCTGCGATCTTAATCACCGCTGCCAGTGCCCTTGTCAAAGACCTGCTGCGCGACAGTTTCGGCGTCCGGCTCGCCCCGGAAAGAGAGGTAACTGTATCCCGGCTGGTTGCGGCCGGCATTGGCGCCATCGCCTTTCTCATCGCCATCAAACCACCAGCAATGATTCTCGTCATCACCGGCTTTTCCTGGGCGGTCATTGCCAGCACCACCCTCTGGCCCTACTTATTTGGGCTCTACTGGCACCGGGGCAGTAGAGTTGCCGCCTTCTCCTCAATGCTTGCCGGCAGCATCACCGCCCTGGTCTGGATGGCACTGAAAAACCCGTTCCGAATTCATGGCTTTATTCCCGGTATCGTCGTCAGCTTACTGGTATTTGTTATGCTGACTCTTATCTTTCCGAACCGGCACCGAAAAAGGCTTCATTAAACCAAAAAGGAGTTGAAATGAAAAAAGCAATTTGTTTTTTTGCCGTTATCCTGTTTGTTACCCAGGGATCGGCACAGATGTTCTCCGAGGGTAAATTTCCTCTCTTTCCTTATAACCGTAGCATATTTGCTGAATCTACCCATCACTTTGATGTCCGGCACTATCGCATTGACCTTGACCTGCCGATGAACTCCGGAGCAATGACCGCTCACGCCCGGGTAGAGTTAATCGCCCGGCGTAACAACTTTGACACCTTCAGCCTGCACTTTGTCGATCTTGTCTGCGATTCGGTCCGGCGGGCGGGCAACGTCTGCTCCTTCACGACCGGCAGCGGTCGTCTGCTCATCACCCTTGACCGCGTATTCTCGGAAGGCGAGTCGCTTGCCGTGGACATCTACTACCGTCGCAACGCTGGCACCCGGAACCGTGGTTTTTTCTTCTACAACCGTGGCACCCAGGGCATCCCCTACGCCATCTGCTACTCTACCACTCAACCATCCGACTCCCGCTACTGGTTTCCCTGTTTTGATGAACCATGGGACAAGGCGGAAAGGGGCTGTCAGGTAAACATCACCACTCCGGACTCAATGTCGGGCTGTGCCAATGGTCTCCTGGACAGTGTCACGGTCAGCGCCGGCAAGAAAACCTGCTGGTGGACACATCGCTACCCGATCAGCACCTATCTTATCACCTTTGCCGCCTCAAAATGGGCAACATTCCAGCAGTGGTTTCCAATCAGCCCGACCGAATCGCTCCCGATCCAGAACTTTATGTGGCCTCAGGACTCCAGCCGGGCGGTAAGCGCATTTGCCAACATCGTTGATATGCTCAGTTTCTTTTCCGACACCAGCATCTATGGTCCATATCCGTTTGAAAAGTACGGGCATGTTGTTGCCTATCCGTTCCAGTGGGGCGGAATGGAAAACCAGACCATGACCATGGTGCACCGTTACTGGATTCAGAATGGCAATGACAATGGCATCGCTCATGAACTCGCCCATCACTGGTGGGGCGACATGGTTACCTGTCTGGACTGGGCAAACATCTGGCTCAATGAGGGGTTTGCCACCTACTCCGACGCACTCTACAACTGGCACCAGCACGGTATAAACAACTTCCTCAACCTTATCCGCTCCCGGGCCCAGGACTACTTTGAGGAAGAAGCCGAAGACCCGCACCCGATTTACAACCCACCACCGGGTCACGAGTTTGACTGGGGACACTCCTATTGCAAGGCAAGCTGGGTGCAGCACATGCTCCGTTATGTTGTTGGCGATACTATCTGGTCCTCTCCTGGTATCTTCTTCCGTGTCCTGCGCGCCTATGGCGACAGTTTTCGCTACCGCAACGCCAGCACCGAGGATTACCAGCGCATCACTGAACGGATAACCGGGCTTGACCTTAACTGGTTCTTCAACGAATGGGTCTACAGCCTGGGCTATCCCAACTATCATATCGGCTGGAGCCACCGTCAACCCCACTACGGCTGGGAGTTAATTGTTGATCTTGCTCAGGACAACATGAATGGCGCACCGGAAACGTTCCACATGCCGGTGGAAATCAAGGTGCTCTTTGCCAGCGGTGACACCATCATCCGCTACCCGGTGACCGAAAACCCCCAGCGTAACATCTTCCCGTTATCCCAGCAGCCTGTCGGGCTGCAATTTGACCCCAATGAGTGGATACTGGAGCAGCACAGTATTACCGTCGGGCTCCAGACTCCGCCGGAAACAAAACCAGCGGTCAACCGGCTGGAACTCTCAACCCGCACCACAACAACAAGAACAGTTTTGATTAACTACGCCCTGCCCCGTGCCGAAAGGATCGGACTGGAGATATTTGACCCCAGCGGCAGAAAGATAAAGACGGTATTTGATGGACAGCAAACTGCTGGCAGGTTTTCAGCCCGCTGGTCAGGTGATAACGAGAGTAACCAGCAGGTTTCTTCCGGTGTCTATCTTGTTCGTCTCTCTGCAGGAAATAAAAGCCTGACAGGAAAGGTTGTGTTACTGAACTGAACCCGGTTCCGGCTCGCTCACCAGAACTAACTCAATGTCCCTTTGCCGGAGTTTCTCCTTTAACGGCTCGACCAGCATCATCCGGCGGAACTGCTGCCACCGTTTCATCTCTCCAGGGTAATCACCCAGAACCTGGCGGAACTGGCTGAACGCCCTGCCGGTCTTTATCGCCTGACGCAACCGGGCGCGTAAATCCTCCCGGCTGACCGTGGCGATAAAACGCTCCATCATCTCCATCCCCTGCCGGAAACTCTGGGGTACCAGCCGGATATACCGCTCCGGATTGTCCTGCACCATTGTTAGAATCTCGTTGCGATTAAAATCAAACACCGGTATAACCGCACCGGTATCCAGGTCAAGATAATGCGCGGTATCCTGCACCTGATTGGTGAGAGCAAAAAACAAATCGCGTTCTAGGACACACAGTTTTCGCACCGAGAAATTTTAACCAGCTCGCCAGTTCAGTCAATCATACTAACTAACGCCAGAGAAAAGGGGAACCAGGATAAAAATAAAACACCTGTCCGCGCAACTCCAGCCATCCGGACCTGCCCTGATAGGAAAATGGGCACACCGGACCGCTGAGCAGCCGAGCCGAGTCCCTCAGTGGTAAAAGCCGCCACTCGCCATCCTGCAGCGCAGCAAAACTGCGCGGTGGTCCACCCGGTCGGGAACCCGGAACAAAATAGCCATAGGCAACAAGGGTATCACCAGCATTAAAAACCTGCAACCGACCCGCCGGCAGAACCATTTCCTTTGTGAACCACTCTCTACGGGGAAAAGGGTTGGTCGTAACACTAAAACCGCTATCACCCATAGCAAAAACTATCCCGTAAACACCGGGCTTTAACCCCGGGTAATCACCGGCAAAAATCACCGGCATCCCCGGATAGTCCTCCAGGCGCGCGGCACCAAGCAGGGAAAAGGAAATAACGCCACCGGTATCGGGTAGAAAAATCGGACCGGCAAGTAACACCATCTGCTCCATTGCCTTACGCCATACCCGAACAGCCCAGCGCTCACCACCGCTATCCGCCATTACCTCCAGAGTCAACAGTTCGCCTGTCCCATCTAAATCAACATCCGCCCAGACCGCATCCCGCACCGCATCTGCCGGTAAAAATGCTGTGCTCAGCCGCACCTCCTGCCCGGTAAAATGGTAAAACCGGCAGGAATCACCCGGGACAGTAATTACCTCCAGAATACTATCGCCATCAACATCACCGCCTGTCCACACCGGCGGGATTAAATTCAGCGCCCGTGCCTCTGGTCCCAGCATCTCCCCTGACCGCCAGAAAACCTCCCAGCCCAGTTCCTGCACCCGCAAAAGTAAAAGCCGTAACACATCCACCCGGTGCCGGGTGCGCTCACCGGAACGGATGAGTTCCACCTGCCCCATCTTCTGCACCAGAAGCACCTGGTCGGACTGCGCATCAGCAAGAAACCTGCCCGCACTCAGCGCCACAACCGACTCCATCGAACAGCGTCCCAGAACCAGCACCGAATCGCGCATCTGCCCAAAAAGCAGACCGAGAAAAAGACAAACTACCGTGCCCGCCATTACCCCACAAGATAACACCGCACCCGCCCCTGTCAAGCCAATTACCCAGATTGTTTCGGGATGGCGTTAACGGGACACGATGGGCAGGAGAAAAAATGGCAGAAGAAAACCACCGGTGTTATCCCTTCGGGATTGAACCTGCGGTTGGCTCAGAATCTATGTCCCGGGTTATCCCTGGTACTATCCCGGGGATAACCCAAGGGTATCTCCCCAGCCTGCCCCATTCTTATAAATTTTCAGCGGGCTATTTTGTTA
>CAKZPX010000244.1 GCA_937139435.1 uncultured bacterium | reverse complement strand
CGGGGAGATAAAGTCAAGAAACTGGGCAGAAAGAAAGAACGTCGGATTGCGCTGATGAGAAACCTTGTTTCAGCGTTGATTAAATATGAACGTATTCGGACGACGGTAGCGAAAGCAAAAGAGGTAAGGCGTTATGTGGAGCGGCTTGTTCGCCAGGCGTGTTCCGGAACACTCTCAGCCCGGCGGGAGGTTGTAAGGTTTGTTCAAGACAAAGAGTTGATCAAGAAGTTGTTTAACGAAATTGCGCCGCGATTAAGTGACCGCTCCGGTGGCTACACCAGAATTTATCGTCTTGGTAACCGTCCGGGTGATTCGGCAGAGATGGCTTATCTGGAATTTGTCGTGCGAGGCGAGAAGAAAGAAAAATCGGAGACAGAAAAAAAGAAAGGCAAATCCAGAGTAAAAAAGTCGGAGAAAAAGGCTTCATCCCCGGATAAGGAAACCAAATAGGTTGTGGGGACGTTTAGAAAATTATTAAAATCTAAAATCCAGGGTCTAAGAATCACCGGAAAAGAGTTGTACTATGAAGGGAGTCTGGAGTTAGATTCAAGTTTATTAAATGCCGCTGATATTTTACCCGGAGAGATGGTTCAGGTGGTTAATGTGAACAATGGTGAGCGGTTTGAAACCTATGTTATTCCCGGTGCCCCGGGGTCGGGCAGCTGTGTTCTTAAAGGGGCAGCGGCACGGTTAGGGGAAATTGGCGACATGATAATTGTAATGAGCATTGTCTATCTTGAAACGGATAGAGATGCGAAGACCGGATACAGGATGATAAAAGTTCAGGTGGATGAGAACAACCGCATTATTTCCACAAATAGTGAACATCGGAGAAAATAATTTTGTGCCTAATATCATCCTGCCATAGTGAACAGGCAAAGCTGGGGTTATCCCCTTTTTTTCTGTATTTTATTTACCGGGCTGATCGGTGCGATTGAATGTGGTAAGAAAGTGGAGCCATCCAGGGAAGGCAAAGCCGTTTCCGAGATCGGGATAAAGGTCATAAATGGAACCGGCGTGCGTCGATTGGCATGGACCATTGCCTGGGATATGGTGAATAAGGGTTTTAATGTTTTTGGGACAGGTGATATTAATCAATCGTACCAAAAGACGGTGGTCGTTGACCTGAAAGACAAAGAAGGAAATAACGCCCGAACAGTGGCGCTTGCTCTGGGAACAGAAAGAAGGTTTCTGGGGATTTTCCCGAAAGAGAAACTGATACCAGCGATAGAAGTAAAAATAGATTCCAGTTGTTATGTAGATGTGCTTTTAATTCTGGGAGAGGATTATTCCTGTTTTTTCCCATCGGTAAGACCTATTTACTAAAGCAAAATGGATTCAGAAAGACTGGCTAACAAACTGGCAAAAGTAATTTCAAAGAAGGTGGGGGAACATATTTTGATACTGGACGTTCGGGGGACAGCGCCGTTTGCTGATTTCCTGGTGCTTGCCACCGCCAATTCTACGGTCCACGCCCGGGCGATAGCCGACGCACTTCTAAATGACCGGAGCAATTCCAGGATCGATAAACCTCATCATATTGAAGGGCTGGAAAGTTGTCAATGGATTCTTATTGATTATATTGATGTTATAGTTCATATTTTTCTACCAGAAGTCAGAGAGTTTTACGGATTAGAACGGCTCTGGGGAGATGTGCCCCGATGGGCGATAGAAGAAAAAGAAAGCAAGTAGAATTTGGAAAAGTATTAAGGAGGTGTTGATTGAACCTTACTTCGTTACTCAGGGTTGAACGAATCAACCTCGACCTGAAAAGCAGGAAAAAACAGGATGTGCTTCGGGAACTGGTGCTGATGATTAGAGACGGAGAAACGTCGGAAATGTTAGTCCAGACACTTATGAAACGGGAGGAACTGGGTTCTACCGGCATCGGTAAAGGTATCGCAATTCCCCATGGGCGTTCATTGCTTCTTGATAAACTTGAAATAGCAATCGGGAGGTCAACTGCGGGGGTGGATTTTGATGCGATAGACCACAAACCGGTGTATCTTTTCTTTCTGGTGATGGCGCCCCCCCAGGACCCTGGAAATCAGTATCTTATTACTCTGGGACGTATTGCTGTGGTCGCTCAGGAACTGACAAAGAAAAAACAGATGTTTGTTCCGCAGACCCCGGAAGAGCTCATTAAACTTGTCCGGAGCATTGAGGAGAAGGTGAAATGAACCCGCAGATAGAAACATTGCGTTCACTTGAGGAATTTGATCATATTTTGCGGGATATTGCGAGCGACGGTTATCAACAGGTGGGATTTAAGGGGATAAAGATATCTGAGGAGCTGATCAGAATAGCGGAAAGGGAAAGGGCAAAACTTACCAAAAAAATAGACCCGAAAATCTTGCATCAGTATGAAAGGATAATGAAACGGTACGGTGGGCGGGTTGTGGTTCAGGTGATAAAGGAATTCTGCGGGGGGTGTTATGTGAAACTTCCTTCCGAACTCGTGGTTCGTTGTCGGACAGAGCTTGTGACCTGCCCTAATTGCGGGAGATTTCTTTACTGGGTAAAGTAAAGTCTTAATTCCTTAATCCGTGATAATTTTTCATTTAGTTATCTGGGGTGTTTTTGAATATAGCATTCCACTGGGAGTTAGCGGAGGAATGAGTGCCGGTTGCGCGGTAGAGAATTGGCAGCATGGTTTCGGGTTAAATCCGGCTTTATTTATTATTGGAAAAAGGTTTGGCGCCGGAGCAAGTTATGTCAACCCTTATGGACTTCCAGAGGTTCAGTGCGGCAATCTCGGAATTAAAGCCCGATGGGGGCGTTTGAATTCTGGTTTTGCTATTTCAAGTATTGGGGTGGCAAAATATCACGAGCACAATGTTCAATTGGGTCTGGCAGGCGAAATTTTTCCTTATCTTGGGGTTGGGATAAATGTGCACGGGTTGATTCAGAATGTCCCTCAGGGAGAGGGTGATGCAGTTCTGGGGATTGATGCGGGAGTGCTCTGGAAAACAGACCGGTTTAAATTAGGAGTTGCGGGAATGAGTTTAAATAGCCCCCGACTGAATAATGGGGACAGAATATATCCTTCCTTTCGGATTGGCGGGGGATGGGAACCGACCTCGGGTTTATTGCTTGCTGGGGACATTTGCCGGGAGAATGGAGTTGATATACTTCTTGCGGGGTTAGAGGTGAGAGTATTGCCGGAGGTTAAGATTCGTGCCGGAATAGAGACCCTTCCTCTCAGTTATTGCGGTGGCGTCGGTTTCAGGGTAGATTGGTTTGGTTTAAACTATTCATATCGATTTCATCCCGAGTTAGAAGGTACCCATATATTAGGTATCTTTTGTGAATGGGAGTAATGATATTAATCTTGCTGGATATCTTATCACCGGACCTGGTGCCTGATTTTCCTTTTGTGACACCGGATGACGAAGAGGTGTATGAATTGGTGGAAGACAGTTTACGAAAGAAAGAGGAGAGGGAATTTCCCGATGTCCGGGAGTATCGTTTGCTATTAAGGGTTAAAAGTGATACAATTAAATCCGGGAAGATAATAAGAAGTACGCCTGTGTTTTTGCGCTTTTGTGGTTCTGGGGCAGGGCGAGAGATGGTCTTACTTTTGGAAAAGGACAAAGAGGAGCGCAATCTGGCAGATTTTATTGGCGGTGGTATATCGGTAGCAACTGGCACCTGGCGATTTGCTTTTGGGGACTTTTTAACTGGATTCGGCAGAGGTTTGATACTTGCGCTTCCTTATGGGCGGTCTGGATTCAACACCCAGTCCCTTTCTGAAACGAAAAGCACAGTGCCCAGATCAGCTCAGGAAAATAGAAACCTGCGTGGCTTAAAGGTAGATTTGTTCCTTAGTAACTGGGAAATGGTGTTATTCGGCAGTTATTCCCTGCGCGATGCTATTCTTAATCCAGATGGAAGTGTGGCGAGGATGAGTTTTTCCGGGGTTCACCGGGATTCAGCAACCGAGGCAAGCAGGAATCAGCTCGGGCAGCTATTGAGCGGTGGGTACCTTCGTTACATAAACAACCCAATTTTCCAATTTGGTATTTGCGTTTATACGGCGGTATTTAATCGCCCATTTTCTCCGGAAGATTCGGCAGTGAGTTTTTGGGGGCAGAAACTCGGGGTTGGTAGTATTTATTTTTGCACCAATTATGAGAATAAACAACTGGAATTAGAACTGGGGCGCTCTATTCCCGGGGGAAGTGCAGCCACGACCCGTGTTAGTGTCCGGGAAGGTGGTGTTAATACCCAGGTTAACGCAACCGTATATCAGCAGCAATTTTTTTCGCCGGCTGGGCGCAGATACAATATCAATCAGTGTCGTTCCCGTTTAGAACTTAATGGCAAGATGGATTATAAAAAAGGGGGCTTAAAACTGGGTATTAGCGGTAATACTTACCGAGATTATTTAACCGATTCGATTCCGGCAAGACTGACCGGAAACATCGGGTATGAGTTTACTGGTTTCGAGGTTGGAGTCCGTCTGGGTCGATTATATCGTATGGAAATTGAACGTTCACGATTCACCGATGTTGAGATGAAGATAACCCATCGGGACTTTTGGGGCAGAGTATTTCTCAAAGATCAATATAACGAGTATTTTTCGGGGAAAGGGATTCTGGTTGCGCTCTCCATTAAAAGAAAGTTAGCCCGGGGTGAGCTGAGCATTAATTTTGCTCGGTTCTTAATTTCTGGAGGTGCCATTATCATGACAGCACCAGAATCAGGTTTCCTCCGGATAGGCTCCAGTTACAGTTCCAGAACTTCGGCGTGGCGGTTGTCATTGACCGGTGGATATCGCTGGAGCAAACTCGGGCGTTTAGGAGTAAAAGTGGGCATGGTGTATAACGGTAGTCTGCTCTTTGATGGGGGAATGCAATTAGAGGTAGGAGTAAGGGTTGATTGACTATCATATCCATCCGGATTATTCCCATGACGCAAGCGATAGTGTGGTAGATTACTGCTGGTGTGCCCTGAACAAAGGTATAGAAGAAATCTGTTTTACCACTCATTACGATCCTGACCCTGTCCGGGCAAACATTGAACGCGTGGTTGTTAAAGGCGTTGAGCAACCGATGAATTATGACTGGGCAGGGACTTATCTCCAGGAAATTAACGAAGCCCGGACGCAATTTCCTCAGCTGCGCATTAGAGCGGGCATTGAGATAGGTTATGAAATGGGGCTGGAAGGTAGAATTGCCGATTTTGTCAGCCGCAACCGCTTTGATTTTGTGCTTGGTGCGGTTCATTGCCTAGATCATATTGCAATTACCTCGCGCAGCGAGTTAAACGAGTTCCGGATGTATCTCAAAACTAAAGGGGTAGACTTTATCGCTCAACGTTATTTTGATTACGTGCGTGCTGCCGCACAATCACAATTATTTGATTGTATCGCTCATCTGGATATCTGGAGAAAGTATATTCTGCTCGAGATGGGCGAGGAGTTTGACAGGGCGATTACGAAGTTTGTGCCCTTAATGATTGAGGCGATTGTTCAAGCCGGAGTTGGTTTAGAGATTAATACGGCGTCGTTAAGACGGGGTGATAATGAACCCTATCCTATCCGGAAGATCATAGCGCAGGCGGTAGAGGCAGGGATTAATACCTTTACCATCGGTTCAGATGCTCACTGTGCAGGTGATCTGGGCAGCGGTGTTCAGGAGGCGATAAGAATTTTAAAAAGGTTCGGGTTGAACCCAGCAAGGTTTGAAAATCGTCGCAAGATATTGACTTAAAATATCGTAAGTAATAAAATAAAATTATGAGGATTGGATTGCCCCGTGCTTTGCTTTACTATCGTTACGGCAGATTCTGGGAGTGCTTCCTTGCCGAACTGGGAGCAGAGGTTGTATTGAGCAGGAAAACGGACGAAGAAATTCTGGCGCGTGGACTCGCTGCGGTTTCAAGCGAGGTGTGTTTACCAATTAAGATTGCTGCGGGACATCTGCTGGAACTGGCTGACAGCGTTGATGCTATCTTCTTTCCGCGCATGAACTGGTTGGGGGATAAACTCTTCGCTTGTCCCAAAATGATCGGGATTGTTGATGTCGCTGCTATGCTGGTGGGAAACAGGGTAAAATTGATCGCCCCCATTATTAATGGGAACTTCATGTCCGCTCATCTGAAAGCAGGGTTTGAATTTACGCGCGACCCGTTTCGGGTGTCCCAGGCATGGAAAAAGGCAAAATCTGAATTAAAGAATACCAGCATACGAAGTGATCATGCCCAGGGGGTGAGAGATAGCACGGTCGGGGTTATCGGGCATTTTTATAACCTGGGTGACGATTTTATTGGTCGGACGATAATAACTACCTTTCGCCGGTGTGGGTATGATATTATAACTAAAGAGGAAATACCTGACGATATTCTTTCAAGAGATAACGGTTTTGCTAAAAATATTCGCTGGATTTATGAACGCGAGCTTTACAATGCTTTTGAATATCTTCTTAACCAGGTTGCCGGGTTCTGCGTTGTAGTTTCAATGGGTTGTGGACCCGATTCGCTGGTAGCGGAGTTTATGCGCGAGCAGGCACAGAAAAGGTCGGTTCCATTCTTGCTCTTGGTAATAGACGAGCATACCGGAGAGGCAGGACTGGTAACGAGGATAGAAGCATTTGTGGAGTTGTTGAAAAGACGTAAGATGCCCCGGCTTGCTAGAATGACGGCTTTATGAAAGTAGCCTTTCCCTGGTTCGGTTATGATACATTAGCGTTGCAGGGGTTTCTGGAGGATATGGGTGCTGAGGTGGTATTACCACCTTCAACTTCCCGGCGGACGATGGAACTTGGAGTAAAGTTTGCACCCGAGTTGATATGTATGCCCTTCAAGATAACCCTGGGAAATTTTATTGAGGCGCTGGAAGAGGGGGCGGATACGCTTTTGATGGCGGCTGGTGCTCGGAAGTGTCGTTTTGGCTATTATCACTATCTTCAGGAACGGGCACTGAGGGTTCTGGGTAAGGATTTTACTTTTGTCCCCATTACTCAATACTCTGCTTATGATTTTATCTTTCGTTTGATGCCAGGTCTGTTTGGCGTTTCGTCGGCACGGGTGATGAGGGGGGTATATCTGCTGCTGGCGAAGAGTGCTCTTACTCGTGATTTTCGGCGCCTGTTAAACCGAAAGCGGGCAGTAGATTTTGATCAGGCAGAAAAGCTGAAGGAATCGGCAATAGCAATGCTCCGGAATGCAAGAACGCTCCGAGAAATAAAAAATGTGCGTCGGGAGCTGGGGAGGATGTTCGCATTAAATGGGAGAAAACCAGAGCTTAGAGTCGGTCTTGTGGGCGAGATTTTCTTTACCGTAGATCAGTTTGCTAACCAGGAGATTGAACGGGAATTAGCCCGCCTTGGTGTTGAGGTTGTTTTTGAGCGCTGCCTGTATAACCATTTACGCCATTTGCTTAAGATAGATTTCGGTTATCTACGCTCGCGCCGACTGGCAAGGAGTTATTTGAAAGAATGTCCTGGAGGTGAGGCGCTACGCACCACGGGGGAGGCGATCTGGTTTATTCGTAATCGGGTGGACGGGCTGGTGCATGTTTTTCCTTTCACCTGTATGCCGGAAAACATTGCACTGGAGGCTTTGCAGCGGCTTTCTGAGCGCGCCGGGGTTCCTCTGTTATCTTTATCATTTGACGAGCATACTTCATCTACCGGTCTTATTACTCGTTTGGAGGCTTTTGTTGAACTTTTGCGAAGGAGGCAGAGTGCTGGAAGGATATCTGGGAATTGATGTTGGGTCAATTTCCACCAAGGGGGTAGTTATTGACCGGGATTACCGGGTGCGGGCACACCGGTATCTCCGCACCAAGGGTAATCCAATTAGCGCCATCCGCCGTCTGATAAAGGAGCTGGGACAGGAAGTAGATTCTCAGGTTCGGGTTCTCGGAGTAGGAACCACCGGCTCGGCACGTCGTCTGGCAGGGGTTATGGTTCAGGCAGATATTGTTAAGAATGAGATAATTGCTCATGCAGTAGCAGCCAGTTATTTTTACCCTGACGCCCAGACGGTG
>CAKZPX010000243.1 GCA_937139435.1 uncultured bacterium | reverse complement strand
TGACACACATACCAGGGCGTTAGCGAAGGGTCGTTTGTTGAGCAAGACCCGAACAGCAAACTCCTGTTGTCCGGGTGGAATTTCTGTCGGGTGTTCAACATTTGGTGGTGTTGGTGTTGCGGTCCATATGTCCAGGTCCGGGTCGCCAAAGAGAGTAAAACCACGGTATTCAGGTAGATCTGTGACAAACGCCCGATATAGTGAATCTTTTGCCCGAAGAACCGCATCTCCCAGTTTATACTTTTCTTCCTGAAATACCGCCTTGAAAAATGCCCGGGCGACTGTGCTGCGTTTTCTAACAGTTTCGGTGCTGGATTCCAGTGAGTGTGTATTACCGAAAAAGGCAACCGCACCTTTGAGATTATTTACTGTTCCTGCTCTCATCCATGCTTCACCCACCATGGATTCACCAGGAGCGAGGCTTAGTGTCTGACAGGTAATAGAAAGGATTACGGGCAATTTTTTACCATTATTGGTCAGGGCAGGATTGACATCAAATGGCTGGTACCAGTTACCCACCCCTGTTCCCCGATAAAGCACCATTGCGGTGCCATTTGTTACCGAATTTACAACGTCGTTCGCACTGTTTCCCCTTAATCTGGAAAGCGAATCACAACTAACAAAGTTGTGCGAGTCGGCAGAGCGGGCAAATATCCGGACATCATTCCAGTAGATGGTATCATCGGAGTCCTGGTTCTCTCTTATAACGGTGGTTATCCGGCGCATCCAGAGACTATCGGTTAAATCCGGATTCTTTTCATAGGCAAGGGTTTTGGCAACCATTACACTGCATTGAGCAGGAGAACGGGCAGGGAACCTGCCCACAGGAATTTCCATAAGCAGGTCGTCGTTGATGTTTCCGTAAATGTTATCAGAATAGTAACCCCAGCCCTGTTGAATGCGATAATAGCGGGCAGGAAGGTTGGGCGGAAATCCGACCAGAAGGATATACTCCGGTCTTATCGGCCAGTTGTTATAGGCATTGCGAATGTAATTTTTAATTGCGGTTGTGTCACTGCCACCAATTTCAGAGAGTTTTGCTACCTTACATTTCATCCCTGATGCATGTTTCCATTCCGCAAGCGGCTGAATGGCTGGTGCCAGAGCGTCGGTAGTGATGATTAGATATCTGGCACCTTCCTGACTGAGAATCAGTCCAAAGGAGAAAAGAACTATTATTAAAAGTTTTTTCACTAATACCTCCCGGGGTTTCGCGACTGTTGATTTTTGACCCAAGCCAGAGTCATGGTAACCTATTTTACTTCTTGAATATCTGGTGTCAATTTTGTATTATCAACAAAATGGCGAAAGAAATTTCCCGTGTGGTTGTTATCGGTGCCGGCAGGGTGGGGAGCGCATTTCTCTGGAGTCTTAAACATCTTGGTTATGATCTGGTCGGGGTATTTGACCGCACACCAGGAATAAGACGATTGCGAGAGGTTCGCTATCGGGTTATCGGGATGGAAGAGATCAGAAAACATTTGCGGTTAAAGCATCCGGATGTAGTATTCTTTACCGTGCCGGACCGGCAGATTCGTCCGATATTCAGTCGGGTTCGGCGTTATCTCAAAAAGGGGACGGTGGTTGTGCATTGTTCCGGGGCATGGGGCAGGGGGTTATTTAATGATGCCGGGCGCTATGGACTGGAGACCCTTGCCCTGCATCCGCTAAAAAGTTTTGCGACCTTAAATCAGGCGGTGCAGGAACTGCCCGGGAGTTATTTTTCCCTGGACGGTTCACCAGGTGGTTTACGCTGGGGAAAACGGCTGGTCAGACAATTGGGCGGGAAGACGATAATTATTCCGGAGAAACACCGCCCGCTTTATCATGCAATGTGCGTGTTCGCCTCCAATTTTATTAACGCTCTGTTTGATGGTGTGGAAAAACTGGGTAGAGAAATTCGTATTTCGGAACGGAAAGCAAGGGAGATTGTATTGCCACTGACGCTAACGGTGCTGGAGAATATCCGTCAGCAGGGAGCGGTGCGGTCTTTAACCGGTCCGGTTAAACGAGGAGACCGGTTGACGGTCACCCGGCATTATAAATCTTTGCGCCGTTGTTTTCCAGAACTGGCAGTGCTATACAAGAGATTGAGTAAATATCTGGCAGGGATGGGAGGAGGCAATGGTTAAAAAAATTTACTGGATAAAGTTTGCTAATTTTTTTGTTGTAGCATTTATTCTGCTGTTACTATTTTGTGCTAAAAAGATGTTGCCCCCCAGTCCAGACCGGTTTAACCCGAGGTTGGTGGAAATAACGCCAAGAAATCGGGT
>CAKZPX010000242.1 GCA_937139435.1 uncultured bacterium | reverse complement strand
ATACCCAGACGTGATTTTATCTCCGGAGCAATACTGGCGGTCTGGTCAACCGCAACCCTGACCGGGCGTCCCATCACTCAAAAACCATCACTGTTAACGGACAAGAGCAAAACTTTTTTCCGGTTTATTTTCCCCTTTTCATTAGAAACCACAAAATACACCCCGGGCTTAAAATCCCGCACCTGTCTGCCAGTTATATCATAAACCCCGTTTATTTTCCCGTTACCATTGACATTGTTCGCACCTGACCGGGATTCTTCGGATAGACCTGAGATTAAGCTGTCTCCGGCGATACAGTAGACATAGCCCGGCGAACTGGAGAACTGGTTACCAGCAATAACATCGTCAAATCCGTTACCATTCACATCCGCAATACTGCGCACGGAATTAACCCAGCCACCAGGGCTGTAGTTCCAGACAACCGCACCATTAAAGCCACTGAGACAAAAAATATTGCCACTACCACAACCAGCGATTACGTCCTTCTTCCCATCGCCATCTACATCAGTAATTGGAAAGACCGTCCAGGCATTATTACCGATATTTGTCCGCCACAACTGCGTGCCCCTTTTACCGTCCAGAACAATCACCGCCGGGTTCCAGGAGCCAACTATCACTTCAGGAACTGTATCGCCATTCATATCGTCCAGTAGTTCCACCCGCATTCCATAGGCGCCAATGTCGTATGACCAGATAACCTGACCGTTGCTACCTTCAAGACAGTAGACATAATTGCCCCAGGTGGAAGCAACGACATCATCTCTGCCACTACCATTAACATCAGGGATTGCCCGCACGCAATAAACATCACCTGCCGCCAGAAAAGCCCAGAGCACCTGCGGCTCATTGCCCCGACTCGCTCCGTTAATGCAGTAAACCCGCCGGTCGCGACTGTTCCCCCACGCCCCAGCAATAACGTCGTAAACCCCGTCTCCATTAACATCACTTATTGGACACACCGAACCGAGTGCATCCTGGGCATAAAAACGCCACAATATTCTGCCGTCGGTGCCAGAAAAACAAAACACTGTCTGACAGTCAGTTCCGGTGGCTGCTAAAACTTCGGGCAGCGAATCGCCATCAACATCGGGCACACTACTAACACAGTAAACCCATCCCGAGGCAATGGAGTCATTGTAGGTATCGTATGACCAGATGACGTCGCCATCTCTACCGCTGATCACAAAAATTGTCCTGCCGCCCCAGGCGGTTCCCAGCAGGGCGTCACCATAACCATCGCCATTAAGGTCGGTTATAGATCCAATACATTGGTCACCCCAGCCACCGCTATTACTGACACCGCCAACAGGCCAGACCGCCCAGATGGTATCACCATTCGCTCCGGAAAGACAGAAAAAATGTGCTGAACCACTTGCCCCTGCATCATATGATTCTGCGAGAACATCGTTTACCCTATCACCATCAACATCCCAGAATTGAGATACACACTCTACATCATCTATACACTGAAAACTCCAGAGCAGCCGGGTAAAAAAGGGAGCGTTGCTTGTCACCCCTCTTAATTTGTTTTTCTCAATCATCTCAACATTTCCTTCCAGGGGCAGATATGAACCCGTTATGGTGTTAAAAGCTGTTACTGTTATCAACAACAGAATACTCATATAATACCTCCACTTTAAAAACCGCCCGCCTTCTTTGCTAACGTCTACCTTAAA
>CAKZPX010000241.1 GCA_937139435.1 uncultured bacterium | reverse complement strand
CGATCACCGGCGCCACAATTACGTCCCGCGCGGTAACCGAGGCACTGCGGGAAGGAATGACAAAGTTTGCTGATTTAATCGTGGTGGAAAATAATGAAGAAAGATAAACCCTCCCGTCTCTCTTATCTTACATCAGGTATAATCAAGGAGAACCCGATCCTGATTTTAATGATCGGGCTGTGCCCGACCTTAGCAACCACGGTCTCAGCCCGGGACGGTCTCGGTATGGGACTGGCGGCATCATTTGTATTGATCTCCTCCAATGTTGTTATTTCAGCGGTGCGAAAACTTGTGCCTGATTCGGTCCGCATCCCGATCTTTATCGTTATCATCTCCACATTTGTTACAATAATTGACTATCTGATGCAGGCATATCAACCCGGGCTCTACCGGGTACTGGGCGTGTTTGTCCCTCTGATTGTTGTTAACTGTATCATCCTCGGTAGAGCGGAGGCGTTTGCCTCAAAACACGGGATAGTTGATTCGTTTCTGGATGGTCTGGGCAAATCCATCGGCTTCACCCTGGTCCTGTTTATTATGGGTGCGCTGCGTGAACTCTTTGGCAATGGCACAATATTCGGACAGCCAGCTCTGCCTTCTTTTTACCGTGCCACACCGATGCTCTTTGCCCTTCTGCCGCCCGGTGCCTTCTTCCTGATCGGCATCCTCAAAGCACTGGTTAATAAAACCGCCCTTTCCGGAGGTAAAAAGAAATGAACCCGGGGAAAATATTCCTTGCCGCCTTTCTGGTTAATAACATTATCCTGATGCGTTTCATCGGTCTCTGTCCCTTCTTTGGCGTCTCCACCTCGGTCAACACCTCTATCGGGATGAGTGCTGCGGTTCTTTTTGTTATGCTCCTTGCCGCCTGGGTATCCTGGATTCTTTACCATGCTATTCTCTTACCGCTCGGTCTTGTCTTCCTGCGCACCGCGGTTTTTATCCTCGTCATCGCCACCCTGGTTCAGTTCGTCGAGATGTTCCTTAAACGCTATGTCCGCCACCTCTATTCGGCAATGGGCATCTATCTGCCGCTGATCACCACTAACTGCGCCATCCTGGCGGTAACGTTCTTTAACATTGATTACAAGTTCAATATCCTCCAGGGCACGGTTTTCGCCCTCGGCACCGCTCTGGGCTTTGCGCTGGCGATTATCCTCTTCTCCGCCATTCGCGAACGGCTGGAAGACGCACCCATCAGTCCAGCATTCAAGGGTTACCCCATTGCCTTCATTGGTGCGGCGCTTGTCTCGCTGGCATTTATGGGGTTCACCGCCCTGTTTGGTATCTCATAAACTATGGACTGGACGATTGTGTTTAAATCCCTGACGCTCCTGGGTGGTCTGGGTTTGTTTCTGGCGCTGATTCTCTTTATCGCTGCCCGCAAACTCAGCATAAAGGTGGACGAAAGGGAGGCTCAGATTCGTGCGGTTCTACCCGGTGCCAACTGCGGTGCCTGCGGCTATCCAGGATGTGATGGTTATGCAGCAGCGGTTGCCGGTGGTAAGGCAGCGCTTAACGCCTGCAGTGTTGGTGGTGCTCAGGTTACCGCTGAAATCAGCAGAATAATGGGACAGGAAGTTGAGGCAAAAGAAGCACAGGTTGCGGTATTGATCTGCCGGGGCGGTAAAAACGAGGCACCACAACGCTTCCAGTATCGCGGGGCAGAAGATTGCCGTCAGGCAGCACTGCTTCTCGGTGGACCAAAAGCCTGCATTTACGGCTGTGTTGGACTGGGACACTGCGTTAAGGTCTGTCCGGTTGGTGCCATTCAGATGGGAGAAAACCGCCTGCCGGTAATTGACGAAAAGACCTGCATCGGTTGTGGTCGTTGTGTCCGGGAATGCCCCAAGGGCACCCTGATGCTTATCCCCCGCAGTAAACTGGTCTACCTTGCCTGTGTCTCCCGTGACCGGGGCAAAGCGGTTAAAGATGTGTGCTCGGTGGGCTGTATCGCCTGCGGACTGTGTGCCCGGGTCTGTCCGGTGGCAGCCCTCAAGATGGAACGCAACCTGCCGGTAATGGACTTTGCCAAATGTATTGACTGCGGTATCTGTGTCCACAGGTGCCCGACCCATTCATTTGTTGACCGGGCACCAGGCAGACCCAAGGCATCAATCAACCCCCGCTGTAACGGCTGCGGCGAGTGCGTTAAAGTTTGTCAGTTTAAGGCGATTGAAGGTGAGCCTGGTAAACAGCACCGGGTAATTCCGGAAAAATGCATCGGCTGCGGACAGTGCATATCTGTCTGCCCGGTCAAGGCAATTGACCTGGTCGGTGCGCTTGGACACGCGGTCAAGACCGTCTAACCGGACATCCTCTTATCACCAACCACTGACTAAACCCTTGCTCAGGACACATTTTTCCTGGTTCATCTATAAAAATTAGACCCGGGAAAAAAGAAAAATTAACGCTCCCGAGAAAAACAATGCGGAGCCACGGCGGTTAAGTTTCATAATTAAATATGGTTATCGGGCAGAAGCAAATTTAACTAACCTTCCATGGGGTATACCACCGGGTAATTCCCGGGATGGTGGTATCAGAGAGACTACAGGTTACACTGTCTTTTAAAATCGCCTCTGCCACCGGAGTAAAAACCGGGACAAAACCGGTTTTGAATATTCTGACTTATCCTGTTGATAACCTGTAAGCTGTCCTAAAAATTATAATCAGCGGGACAACCAACGCGGTGCCGGATACCGTACCTGAAAAGGGTTCCCCGGCTCCCCTTCTCAGACTGCGGAAAAATAAAATGACCATCATCCTGTTTTCGGCAAAAAGACACAGAAAGGAGCGGAATGGATAGAACAAAGGGTTCGGTCAGGGCTTAAAAGTTAGCTAATAACCCCACTCTTCGGTCATATAGGTCTTGCGCCGGCAGTCCGGGCAGAGAATGCGCATCGTCCCGGAACGGTAAGGCAGGGCACCGAACGGAGGTTCCTGAGGCAGAGCAACACCCAGACTTTGATAAAGAGTTAGAAAAAGTGTCGGGTTGGAATTTACCAGGTCGCCGACCTTATGGGCAATCCATAACAACTGGGCTTTTGTGGCAAACGGCTCACCGCAGATCTCACAATAGACAAGTTCTTTTTCCACAGTTGTGTCCCAGCCACCGCGCTCGGTTCGGGAAAGGTCAAACTCGGGTGTATGATAAATTGCCTCGGTCGGGCAGAAAAGGACACACTGCGCACAGTAGATACAGCGGTCGGCGTGATGGATGTTGCGCCTTACCCCTTTCTCCTGATCAACGATAATCTCCCGGGCATCGGTAGGACACACCTGCACACAGGCACCACAGCAGATACACTTCTCCTCACGGAATTTAAGAATGCCACGGAAGTTCGGATGAACCGAGTCCACCTTTTTCGGAAACTGGGTTGTGAACGGTCCTTTAACTACCGCACGAACCGCCTCAATCAGTTCACGAACCTTTGGTAACGGTATCCTCATTTTCCTTCCTCAATTATTGATTTGCCTCCCCGATCCTCGGTAAACTGATCCTTTACTGTGCCCTTCCAGAGTTTTACCCCGGCGATTAATGAGCCCCGGGCAAGGGCATGACTGGAGACCGGAACGGTAAGAAGGATAAACACCGCACCGATGATCGCCTTGATGCCCAAGGGGTTGAAGCCAGAGCGCAGGAAAACCCCCAGCATAATCCCCAGCACACCCAGGGTGACGCATTTCGTCGCCGCCTGCATACGGTTATATACATCGGGAAAACGCACCAGACCCAGCGCTCCCAGAAGGACAAAAACCACCCCAACCCAGAGTGAGATTAAAGCCAGGGCACTAATCATCTAAACTCCTTCCTTCCAGATACTTTGCCAGTGCCAGAGCGCCCACAAAAGAGATTACCGCCAGAGCGATTGATATGTCCATCAGATAATTTAAACGATAGCGCAATGCCACCAGCGCGGTGATGGCGGAAAAAACAATCCCCATCATATCCACCGCAATTGCCCGGTCAGCAATTGAAGGTCCCTGTAACGCCCGGTAAAGGCAGAAGAAGGCCGCAGGAACTAAAACAATTATTGGTACCATCCCTTCCCTCCCTTAATCAAATATCCTGGCGAGAAAAAACTCAAACGGTCCCTTAATCATCTTCGCCATCTCTTCCGGATCAGTACTGCGCAGCTCAATCCAGTGGATATAAAGCGTATCATCCTGAATTTCTACTGTCAGCGTGCCCGGTGTCATCGTAATTGAGTTTGCCAGAAATACCCGGGCGATTTCGGTTTTCAAACTGGTCTTAATTTTAACAATCCCCGGTTTCAAATTGAGCCCTGGAGAAAGTACGCGCAACGCCACATCAACATTTGCTTTAAGACACTGCCAGATAAATACTGGAATATAAACCAGCAACCAGAACCAGCGCACCGGATTGAGAAGTTTTTTTGCCTCCAGCGGTAGATAACCGCCAAACATACCGGCAGAAATTAGTGCAATCACCGCACCAATAATAATCTCCTGGTAGTTAAGCGTCCAGGAGAGCAGTAACCAGATGATAAGTCCAGCAATAAAGAGGGCTATCCGGCGTGACACCTTATCCTCCTAAAACCATGCGGGCGTACTCCAGCCCGTTCAAAAGCACCTTCGCTGCCGGTCCCACCAAGTAGTCCAGAACACCACGGAACCCGATACCGGTAACCAGAATTAAGATCACCAGAATCACCATCGCCAGGAGCATCGTCACCGGAGACTCTTTTGCCGGTGTTGGTTCATCACCCTTTTTAAGGAAAAATGCGCTGTTCACCACCTTGGTGAGATACCCCAGTGTGACCGCGGAGAAAAGGGCGGCAAGGAACGCCAGCCAGTACATCCGGGCACCAATCGCACCGATGATAATAAACAGTTTAGAGAAGAAACCGGCAAAGGGCGGTATTCCGGACATGGAAAATGCCGCGATGATGTGCGACCAGGAGGTAACCGGCATCGTCCGTTCTAACCCGCACAGTTTATCCAGTTGCCTGGTGCCGACCTGCATCTCAACCGAACCCGAGGAAAGAAAGAGCGTGCCTTTGCCCAGGGCGTGGGCGAAAACATGAAAAAGCGCACCAGCAATGCCCCAGAAGTTACCAATACCCAGCCCAACAAGGATGTAACCGATCTGACTGATACTGGAATATGCCAGAAGCCGCTTGTAATCGTTCTGGGAATAGGCTAAAAGTCCACCTAAAACCATTGACACCGCACCGAAGGCAATCAAAAGATTGAAGAAGGCCGGCGTTTCAGCCCGGGAGACACCAAACACATTAAACATCAACCGGCACATCCCGTAAACACCGGTTACTTTTATGAATACACCAGAAAGCATCGCCGATATCGGTGCCGGTGCTGAGAAATGGG
>CAKZPX010000240.1 GCA_937139435.1 uncultured bacterium | reverse complement strand
CGCTGTCCGGTGAATAGCACCCGCCACACCGCCACCGGGCTTGAGCCAGGCGTTTGCCGCATTGACCACCGCATCAATGTCTTCCTGGTTAACGATGCTACCCTGAACACATTCAATCTTGATGTTGTTATAACTGACCAGCATAACCTTATTTTATTTACCGGATCGCCCCTGACAAGTAGTCCCGGTGATGAATTTAAAAACACAAGAAGATTTGCAATTTATCACGGCATCAGAAGCAATCACTGACTGTGGCAGAGAATTATTTTTAACCTTCTTTTCATCTAATTAGAGCCAGGAAAGGGACATTTTTCACGCTGTTAAAGGAACACAGCCGGTTAACCTGTGATTTGTTAAGCCGTTAGACATATCGGTCTTTTAATCCGGGGCAGGTGTCTCCACTGTCCCGGGGGTTACCCCCTGTACCACTTGACCTTTTAACCGGTTTTCTCTAATCTTGTTCAGTTATGGAGGAATCATATTTTTTACAGTTGTGTCTTAAGCGCCGGTCAGTACGCCGGTTCAGTGAACGACCGGTGGAAAGGGAAAAGTTGCATCTGTGCCTTGAGGCAGCCCGACTTGCACCATCAGCGGATAACGGTCAGCCGTGGCGTTTTCTGGTGTTTGACCAGCCGGATAAGAAGCAGGCGCTGGCAGATGCGGTTTTTCAGGGTGTATTTGCCGCCTCCCGGCATTTTGCCCGGGCACCGGTCCTGGTGGCGTTACTGATTAAGGAAAGTTTTGTGATTAACCGACTGGGTGGCGGTGCTGCCGGCACGCCATTTCAGTTTGTGGATGCGGGTATTGCCGGTGAGCACTTTGTCCTGGCTGCTGCCGAGCAGGGGCTGGGCACCTGCTGGATTGGCTGGTTTGATACCCGGGCGCTGTTGAAGCATCTGGGCTTGAAACGGGGTTATCGGGCGGTGGCATTGATTGCGGTGGGCTATCCGGCTGAGGAACCAGCAGAGAGAAAACCAAAACGTAAACCGCTTGCCGAGATCGCCTTCTGGAACACGCCACCCGGTGCAAAAGAAAAGTAGTGCGCACCGGCTTTCCTTGACAGAAAAAGAAGAGGGATGGATAATTTACTTTTGAGGCAAAAAGGAGACGAGGATGATAAATTCAAAGAAAAGGGTGCTTGTCCTTGAGGGCAGCCCGCGTCAGGGTAATACCACAGTTGCTACCGACTGGGTGCTTGCCGGACTGGGTAAAAAGGGGGTAGAGGTTATCCGGCTACGGGTTTGCGATTTGAATATCAACGGCTGTCAGGAGTGTGAGGGCTGTGTGACAGAAAAGAAGCGCGCCGGCTGTCAGCAGGAGGATGATATGTTAGAGGTTTATGACCTGCTTGTGGACAGCGACCTGGTGCTCTGGACCAGTCCGGTTTTTTGCTGGGGGGTAACCAGTCAGATTAAGGCGGTAGTTGACCGCTGTTTTGCCCTGCTTAATGGCGAAAATCTGCTCAAGGGTAGTCGCTGGGCAGTAGTCCTGACCGCCGGTGGTGACCATTTTGACGGTGCTGACCTGGCGGTGGAGATGTTTCGGCGTCTGGCAGAGTTCGGTCAGGTAGAATACCTGGGGCATTATGTTGTTCCGAACTGCGGACGACCGCAGGAATTAAAACGCCGGTTAGATGTTGCCCGCGCCGCAAGACGCTTTGGTCAGGAGTTGCGGCAGGCGCTATTAAAGTAGACCTTTGCGTGGTGCCGGGCAGGAAAGCAGGCTTTTTCCTTCTTCTTTTCCTGTTTAATTTCAGTTTCGGACTTAACGGCGCGATCAACGGGTTTGTCCGCGACCGCACCAGCGGTGAACCGCTTGCCTATGCCAATGTGGAGTTAACGGGCACCGGCATCGGCACCAGCACCAATCAAAAGGGTTACTTTTATCTCGGTGATGTGCCAGACGGTAACTATACGCTGGAGGTATCTTTTATCGGGTATCAGACGCTCCAGCACCCGGTCACTGTTACCGGTGGGAAACTGCACACCCTGCAACTGGAACTGGAACCGGAACCGGTGCGTTTAGGCGAAGTCAAGGTAACAGCGGAAAGGGCAAGGTTTGAACGGGAGGTTGTGGTCTCGGTTAACCGGCTGGATACAAAGCAGTTAATCTCGGTGCCCAAGTTTGCGGGTGAGGTGGACGTGTTTCGCACCGTGCAACTCTTGCCCGGGGTAATTACCGTGTCCGACTTTTCCAATAAACTTTACATCCGGGGTGGTTCACCGGACCAGAACCTGATTCTCCTTGACGGCATCACCGTATACAACCCTTCCCATCTCTTCGGGATATTCTCGCCGTTTGTGCCGGAGGCGGTATCTGATGTCACCCTGCTTGCTGGTGGTTTTGGTGCCCGTTATGGCGGGCGACTGAGTTCGGTGCTGGATGTAACCACCCGGGAAGGCAACTACAAGCGCTATACCGGCGAGGGTTCGGTATCAATGATTGCGGCAAAGGCGATTGCCGAAGGTCCTCTTCCCCGGGGCTCATTTCTTATTGCCGGGCGTCGCACCTATTTACCTGAACTCCTGCTTGCCCTGTTTGGCGTACCCGGTCTTAATTACTACTTCTATGACCTAATGGGGAAGGTAAACTATGTTCATAATGAAAACTCCCGCTTCACCCTGACCGGACTGGTGGCTGAGGACATATTAAACTTCTGGGATCCGGAACGACCCGACGCATTCAAAACCCGGCTCAGCTGGGGCAATCGCGGAGTTTCTTTAAGATGGAACGCCATCTTTAACCCGATATTTTATGGCGAAATCCTCTGCGCCTGGAGCAACTTCTTCTCCGGATTCCGGGTTAAGTTCTCTGATGTTGATGA
>CAKZPX010000239.1 GCA_937139435.1 uncultured bacterium | reverse complement strand
TGCAATAGACGGAGAAGGATATTTTCTACATCTTCGCCAACATATCCGGCTTCGGTTAGTGGGGTGGCGTCAGATATGGAAAATGGAACCTTCAGAAAACGGGCGAGTGTCTCTGCGATTAACGTTTTACCAACACCGGTAGGACCGATAAGCAGGATGTTGCTTTTGTCTAATTGGTGGCCGTTCCTCTGAACGGCTATCCGTTTATAGTGGTTATAGACCGCAACCGAGATTACTTTTTTGGCATACTCCTGCCCGACTATGAACTCGTCCAGAAACGCCTTAATCTCACGAGGTCTGGGAATTTCTTTTAGGGAAGTAACGGCTGTTTCTCTTTCTTCAAAAAGGCTTAAGGCGAGACGAGCACATTGTTCACAGATAAGTCCCTGCCGTCCGCGCACCAGCTGGTTGGTTGTGGTTTCGGTTGTTCCACAAAAGGAACAGACATTAGGAGATTTCGGTTTTGCTGGATGACGCCGATAACTCATTTGCGTTTGCTGATGACTTCGTCAATTAGTCCGTATTCTTTTGCCTCCGGAGCGGACATAAAGAAATTCCGGTCAGTATCCTTAAGAATTCTGTCTACCGGTTGTCCGGTATGCTGGGCAAGGATTTCGGCAAGCAGTTCTTTTGCCCGAACCAGTTCCCGGGCGTGAATTTCAATATCAGTTGCCTGTCCGCTCAAACCGTAAGCCGAAGGCTGATGGATCATCATTCGAGAACGGGGCAGGGCGAAGCGTTTGCCTTTTTCTCCTGCGGCAAGAAGAAGGGCAGCGATTGATGCCGCTTCTCCAACACAGATGGTTGAGACTTTGGGACGAATGTACTGCATTGTATCGTAAATTGCCAGTCCTGCGGAAACTACACCACCTGGTGAATTGATATAAAGGTAGATATCCTTTTCCGGGTCTTCTGCCTCAAGAAACAACAGCTGGGCAACAATCAGGTTGGCAACATTATCGTCGACCGGCTGGCCAAGGAAGATAATCCTTTCTTTTAATAGCCGGGAGTAAATGTCATAGGCTCTTTCTCCACGGCCGGTCTGTTCTATTACCATTGGGATTAACACTGGGACCTCCTCGGTTTCCTGATTTACTAACCTTTTTGCCATAAATTAATTAGACACTAAAATTGGCTTAAAAGTTCCATAAACTTCAGTTGATATTCGCCTTTTCGATGATTAATTGCAGGATCTTTTTCTGCAGGGTATAAAAGCGATATGAGGCGGTGTTGACCAGCGGTGCGATCTCCTCTGCTGGGCGTCCGCTGTTCTGGGCGAGTTCCTCAATTTGATTTTTAATTTCGTCTTCGTCAACAGTGATGTTCTCCCGGTCGGCAATCTGGAGAACGATACAGTCAAATTTGGCCGAGCGAGTTGCTACTGGTAGAATTTTTTCCCGGACTTCCGGTGTGTCGGGCAAGTTCAGTTGCTGGCGCATTCGAGCAAGGTGGTCTTCAACCCAAGAGCGTGGTGGTTCAAATTGGTTTTCGGTAACCAGCAGGTCAATTACCTGGTGCCGTAATTCCTCGTTAATCTGTTCCTCGCGCTCGGCGAGAATTTCCTGATTCAGTGTCTGGCGCAGGGCATCGAGGCTTTCAAATCCTAGATCTTGGGCAAACTCCTCGGTGATCTCGGGCAGATTTCTTTCTTTAACCCCGCGCACGGCAAATCGATAGGTAATAGTTCTGCCGGCAAGTTCTTTGTCCTTATAGTCAGAGGGAAATGTAATATCCACCTGGCGTTCTTCTCCTGGTTTTCCCCCCAGGAGGACTTTATTCACCTCAGGGTGATTGCCCGGACCGTCTACCTGTATCGTCACATTGGATTTAGGACCTACCAGTATTTTTTCTCCTTCAGTAAGGGTGTAGTCAACGACAACATAGTCACCACTTTGAGCCGGGCGGGAAACGGGTTGAAAGGCAGCACATTTTTCCTGCAATTCCTTTATTCGTTTTTCAAACTCCTGATCAAAATCCCTGGGCACAGGACGGCGCAGGTTTAATCCGGTATATGGCTTGAGTTCAAAATCGGGCACAACCTCTACTGACGCCCGAAACCAGATACTTTTGTCTGGTCTTACTTCCAGTTCATCAAACTGCACCTTTGATGCTGGCTTTATTCCATTTTTGTCCATCGCTTCAGCCAGCGCCTGTTCCACCAGTTCTTCTACCGCGGTTGATTCCAGAGCACTACCAAACCGTCGTTCCAGGATACTTCTGGGTACTCTACCACGGCGAAATCCTGGTATCTCTGCCCGGTCCTGATACTGGTCAATAAGCTCCTGAACCCGGTCTTTTAGCCTGTCTGGTTCAATTGTCACTTCTATTTCCCTTAACCATTCCTTGGGCGATTTTACCGCTATTTCCAATTAATACTCCTTTATTATTCTTTTCCAATTACAACTGCGAGGAGGGGGAGTTGAACCCCCATCCCTTTCGGGACCAGATCCTAAGTCTGGCGCGTCTGCCAGTTCCGCCATCCTCGCGTTGGCAGGATTACAAAAACCTGTTATTAGATTTTATTTTAGAAATATGGCGGGCAAAGTCAACAAATCAGCGTCACTACCAGAAAACGTAAGAGAATGAATCGGGAAATTTTTCATGATGTTAATTTAGAGTCCAGCGCAAAATTTCAGTTATAACATTCTGTAATTTCTGGTGTTACATTTTTATCTCGGTCAGTATTAATTATTGAAGAGAGTCGCCAATCAAAATGGTAAGTTTTTCCTTACCGGGCAGTTATGAAGGTAAATGCATGGTTTCCCTGTTGACGATGGGCGAAGTTCGTTTTAATATGATATCGTGAAACAACTCTCGGTTTTTCATCAATTTCTTTATACGGTTGAAAAGCACCGATTGATAGAAGAGAGGAATAAGGTACTGGTTGCGGTTTCTGGAGGAGCCGACTCGGTCGCTGCACTGGATCTGGTACGAATCATCGCCCCCAAGATGCGGTTGCGGGCTTTGGCAATTCATATCAATCACCAATTAAGAAAAGGTGCCGAAAAGGACGAGCAATTTGTCCGGGAGCTTGCGCAGAAATGGGGGGTAGAATTGAAAGTGGTGCGGGTTAATGTTCGTGCTTATGCCCGGCGTAATCGTTTGAGTATTGAAGATGCAGCGCGCAGGTTAAGGTATCTTTATTTTCACCGTCTGGCGAAAAAACTTAAATGCGAACGGG
>CAKZPX010000238.1 GCA_937139435.1 uncultured bacterium | reverse complement strand
CTGGGGGGATGACCACACCGGCAACCAGGATGTCTATTACCGGTATGGCACAATAACCGGTCTCGGGCTTGAACAGGGGGAACCCGGAGCGTCCGCAATCATTATTCGGGATAAATGGGCACAGCTTCCGCCTCACACCCGGCTCTACAACTGTACCGGGACATCCATCGGCCCGGAGCGGGTTAAATATCTGCCAGCGGGCGTTTATATTCTGGCTGGCAAAGACCGCTCGTTCCGGCGTATATGTATAGTCAGGTGATTTTCGGGAAAACCAGTTTTCCATCATGCTAAACCCTGACATCAGAAACCAGCGATTGATTGCCGGCATCAGCGCTGGTATCAGTTCTTTTCTTACTCCGTTTATGAGTTCTTCCACTAATATCGCCCTTCCGGCAATCGGGGCGGAATTAAATCTCAATGCTGTGACATTAAGCTGGGTTGCCTCTGTCTCATTATTGAGTGCCGGAATTTTTATCCTGCCCGGTGGCAGGTTTGCTGACCTTTATGGACGCCGACCGGTTTTTATTATCGGACTGGGCGTATATAGCCTGGCAACTATCGGTGCGGTTCTGGCACACTCAGGTTCAGTTCTTATCCTTGCCCGACTGTTTCAGGGTATTGGTGGTGGGTTAATCTTCAGCACCGGTGTGGCCATTCTGACCGGATATTATCATGCAGGAAGTCGGGGACTGGCGCTGGGTATTAACACCGCAGCGGTTTATACCGGTCTGGCGCTCGGTCCGGCTCTGGGCGGGCTGCTTACCGGTTATTTTGGCTGGCGGGCGGTTTTTGCGGTCAACCTGCCATTCAGTGTGGCAGCGCTTATCACTGCCCTTTTTCTTCCGCCGGACCGAAAGCAGGAGGAGAGGACGCGTAGATTTGACTTTACCGGCGCCATTATCTATGCCGGGGCAATTTTAAGTTTGATGCTCGGGTTAACCCGACTGCCTCAGGGGGACGCGATGCTCTTAACCAGCGCCGGTATCCTGTGTTTACTCGTCTTCGGATTGTGGGAACTGAAAGCCTTTTTACCATTATTTCCCCTGCCCCTTTTTGCCAGAAACCCCGGTTTTACCTTTGCCAATATCGCGGCACTGATTCACTACGCTGCCACCGCCGGCAGCGGTTTTCTTTTAAGCCTCTATCTCCAGTATATTAAAGGGTTGAGCGCCCAGAGCGCCGGCATTATCCTTGTCAGCCAGCCGGTGGTAATGGCGCTCTTTTCGCCCATTACCGGCAAAATCTCAGACCGTATTCCTGCCCGCACTATCGCCTCAACCGGAATGGCATTGTCCAGTATCGGGCTTTTTATGTTTGCCGGTCTGGGGATAAAAACCCCCACCAGCCTGATTACCGCCGGACTCCTTTTTGTTGGTCTGGGATTTGCCCTTTTCTCCGCACCTAATACCAATGCGGTGATGAGTGCGGTCAGCGAGGAAAACTACGCCACCGCCTCTGCCACACTGGGCACGATGCGGCTGTTAGGCCAGATGCTCTCGTACGGTCTGGCGATGATGCTCATCGCCATCTTTATCGGTAATATTCCACTCCCGCCGGCACCCCAGCCGGTATTGCTTAGAACCATCCGTACCGCCTTTGTTCTGTTCGGCGCGCTCTGTTCAATTGGCATTATCACTTCTCTTGCCCGGGGAAGAGGCACGACCGTTTAACCAATAACAAACATACTGGCACTAAAATTCTCTGTAACAGCCCGAGAGATTTTCACATTATAACAGGACCTCCGGAGAGAGCCGGGTGCGAACGGTAACACTGGTGCCTGAAAAGGAGAAGGGCTGAAAGAGGAAAATTGTTAGCGGGGAGGGGTGCGGGGTTTATGCTGCTGAGAAGAGCGTAGCATACGAGAGAGCTGCTGGAACTCCTTAACGTTAGGGCAGAGCCTTAACGCCCGGTCTATCAGGTCTTGCGCCTCGGCATATTCGCCTTTTGTCCGCAAGAGCAGCGCCAGGTTGTAAAGCGCCGGTACAGAGAATGGGGCCTGCGTTAGTGCCTTGCGGTAATACTCCTCTGCCGCTACGCTATCACCTAACTGCAAAACCACCCTTCCCAGATGAGTGATATGTGTCGCCCCCCGCTCACCTTCTCCCAGCGTCCTGACAAGCTGGTTGATTATGATTTTGATACTGTCACGCCATCCCGGGAACTGAGTGCCCGGTCTGCTAAAAACCGTATCCATAGTTTCAAACCTGCCCATCAGCCCGATGGTTAACCCGAGACCGATCAGCGGTTCACTCGGTGGTTTTGAGACCGGTACCTCCGCACCGGGCTGAGCGTTACAGGAGAGCGCCCGTTCAAATGCTGCCCGGGCACTGTCCAGTTGTCCGCTATAAAGAAAAGAGAAACCAAGCTCAGTTTGAATCCGGGGAGAGTCGGGCAGAAGTTCATCTGCCAGGCGCAGGTGGTGAATTGCGCGGCGATAATCACGTTTTTGACGGTAAAGTGTAGCCAGATGGATGTGGGCGGGGACCAGGCCCTGGTCAATGAGTATCGCCCGATTGAACAGGCTGATTGCCGAGTCGGGCATTGTCCGGCTGAGCGCCCGGGCAAGACCAGCATAGGCATCTGGTAAGCCGGGTGTCTCCTTTATCATGGTGGAGAAGAGTGCCGCATCATCCTTCCACACCGGCAACCGCCGGGAGGTATCCCTGAACCAGATTCCAGCGACAACGATAAGGCAAAAACCTGCTATCACCCGGGCCGAGTTGTGCATCACCAGAAGTCGGGAGATTAAAATTATCACTATCGCCACCAACCCGATTGATGGAACGAATAAGAGCCCTTCCCTTGCCTGAAAACCGAGCGGAATGATGTTACTGACCGGCAGTAAAAATAGGACCGACCAGAAATAAGACCAGAGAACCACCCGGAACCGGGAACGTAATGATGCCAGGGGGATGCCGATTACAAAAACGATGGTATAGATTGTCCAGGACATTAGTTTGAGAAATACCGGGCAAGGTGGCATGTTGCTTTTGTGAGTGAATGGCCAGAGGAACATATGGATGTAAAAGCCAAA
>CAKZPX010000237.1 GCA_937139435.1 uncultured bacterium | reverse complement strand
CGGAGCGGAATGTCGCCTCCATTGCCACCGCCCGTTCGGTTGGTTACCAGCCCTACGGCTGGCAGTTCCGGGTTGAAGTAACACAGTAGCACGACGCGTCGTGTAATTTTTTATTGACCGGGAGGGATTTTTGTGTTACTTTTTTCACAAAAGTAACAATAAAGAAAGGAGGCAAGAGTAAAAAGTAAATTAACGGGAAAGGTCCGGTGCCACCGGTGCCGGCTGGTGCTGTTTTTTATTTTTCTGCCGGTGATCTGTTTCTCCATGCCGATGAATTTTGGTTTTGAGGCCGGGCTGGTGTCGCGTTATGTCGCGCGTGGTGCGGCGCTGAGCACCGGTCCGGTGCTGCAGCCAGCAATTATGGTCGGGATTGCCGATTTTGTCCTGACCCCCTGGTTAAATATAAACCTGACCGATGCTGATGGTGGTCTGGGCTGGAGTGAGTTTGACCTCTCGCTGGAGTACAGTCGGGAGGTGGCGGGTTTTAACTTGCAGGGGCTGGTCGGAGGGTATTTTTATCCTGGTGAGAGCCCGGAACTGGAGTTCGGGCTGGGTGGGAGCAGGGTTTTTGGCGATTGGGAGCTGGGGCTTAACAACTATTTTCCGGTGCTGCCCCTGCCGGTGGGTTATTACGGCGAGTTAAACGGTGTGCTTGGTAAGGAGTTTTCCGAGCAGGTCTCGGCTGATTTCCGGGTTGCGCTCGGTCTGGGTTCTGGAGGATTTAACGAGAAAAATGTTGGTGTCAACCGGTGGGGTTTGAGTGTAGTTGAGAGTGAGCTGGGTTTAAACTGGCTGGTGGGCGGGGTGGTGAATATCCGTCCCCTTGCCCGGCTCGTCTTGCTTCCTGACCGGTATCTGCGCGCGGGGTCAGAGCCGAAGGGCTGGTTTTTTGTTGCTGGATTAACGATAGGAAATGATTTTTAGTTTTTAGGAGTAAAGAAAGGAGAGGTTATGGCATGTTTTCTGGTGCCGGCGACCGCAGCGGTGGTAACAACTGCGGCAAGAAAGCACATCCCGGAGCGGTATCGTCCGCACTGGTTAAATTCAATGCTCTGGGGCGGAGTGGCGATGCTGGCGGTAGAGCATATCAGTCATGGTGAAGTTGTGCCCTATCCGCCGTTTCTTTCCGCACTGCGCAACCCCCAGGATACCGCAGTCATGTTCAAGGAGATGCTGACCGTGGGGGTGCCGATGACGATAGCGATATTTGTGCTCTGGGGGGTGATGGTGCTGATCACCGAGCGAGTCAGAGGCAGAAAAGGGTCGGTCCGAACGGGGGGACAATGGACTGGTTGAGCACAACTGCAATTGCGGCGGTGATGGCGACGGTTGCCGGAGTGATAAAACGCTGGCGGTATCGGCTGGATGTTTTGAGTCTGATGCTCTGGGGTGCAACGGTTATGATCCTTGTTGATAAGTTGTTCGGTTACTTTACCGAAGGGACATTTATTGAGGCGACAACCGAGGGGCTGGTAAAGAATGGGGCGATGCTCGGACTGCTGATGCTCCTGCCGGTGGTTCTGGTCTGGCTGAGTCTATTGTTCTTTTCCCGGCGCCGGAAGGATGCATAAGAAGATAGTAAAAAGTTTCGGCAGGTGAGGGATTTCAGGTATGAAACAAAAAGATTCGGTTCAGCGGTTTGGGGTTGCCTTTGAGAACGATTTAATTGGCGAGTTTGACAAAGAAATTGCGGCAGCGGGTTATGGTTCTCGTTCTGAGGCGCTGCGTGACCTGGTGCGGCTCTGGCTGGCAGAACGACGGTTAAGAAGTGGTGAAGGTAAAGCGGTGGCGTCACTTGCCTTTATTTACCATCATGAGCGCCGGGATATTTCAAGGAGGCTTAATCAGCTGGGACATCAGTTCTATCACGAGATTGTTAACAGTATTCATATCCATCTTGATGAGCACCGGTGTCTGGAGGTTTTAATCCTGCGGGGACGGGCACAGGAGCTTCAGCGACTTGCTGACCGCCTGAGCGCAATTAAGGGCGTGGAACAGGGACGGGTGTGTTTAATCGGACTGCCGGAAAAGAGGCAGCACAAAAAAAGAAGATAAAGGAGAAGAAGATGATGGGTGAAATCAGGCTATTTTTATCGTTGTTGTTGTTTTGGGGGATGAGCGGTGGGACAGAAAGGGAGGGAAAGCAGGACTCAGTGGCACTGCTTTTGCCCGAGGTGGTGGTGACCGCGGAGCGTTTGCCCCGCCGGGTGACCGATGTTGCCGCAGCGGTGTGTGTCCTGGACCGGTTTGACATTGTCATTGCGCGCACCGCCACCGACGCCTTATCAACCCTGCCCGGGGTTTTTGTCCAGCGAACCGGTCAATTCGGCAGAACCGATATTGACATCCGCGGGCTGGGTGATAAGGGCACGCAGGTTGCGGTGCTGGTTGATGGACGATCGGAGAAGATGTCTTTGTTTGGCTGCACCATTACCCATACCCTGCCTTTGAATAACGTTGAGCGGATTGAGGTGGTTCGGGGATCTTTTTCTGCCCTTTATGGTTCTGATGCGCTGGGCGGAGTGATTAACATCATAACCCGTCAGGCAGAGAAACCGCTTGATTTAAGCGCGGCGCTGGCTTATGGCTCTTTTAATACCTTACAGGCGCGGGCAGGGGTTGGCACAAGGCAGGGGAGATGGCACGGGCTGGTTGCGCTGGAAAAGGCGATTTCTCAGGGGCATCTGCCCAATTCGCAATACAATGGCAACGATGTTGCGGTGCGGGCGGGTTATGACATCTCCTCCCGGGTGAAGATAGA
>CAKZPX010000236.1 GCA_937139435.1 uncultured bacterium | reverse complement strand
GAGACATCATGGCAAACTTAATGTCCGGCTCGTCAATTAGTTGCGACAGTATCTCATTTAGCGAGCCAGCAGGGTCACCGGGCGTTATCCGTTCCAGAAGGTACATAAAAAGAATTTCATCCAGAGTGGTACCGGTTATTGACCGAATACCACTGGCAAGAGTTTCCGGGTGCTTTAATCCGCCCATGTTACAGAACGCCCAGCCACCACCGATATCAGAACGACACAGCGGCTGAGCCCTCCGGTAATTTGTTGTCTCACCCTCAGCAGGGATATACAACATCGCCATATCGGTTTTTATCTCTACTAACTGCGCAAACCCGTTACCTGCTTCCCGGTTCCGGTTCGGGCGTAAAGTCTCAAGCCGGTTCCCATAACAGTAAACAAAACCCCATTGCTGTCGCTCCGCATCGGGCAGAACTGCCCGCACACCGATGTTAACCAGCCAGTCCAGTGTAAACTTACCCGCAGCCGCGAAAAAGGCGCCCATCTGATTTAACGGAAAGCCAGTTCCAGCCCTACCCGCCCATAATTGAGCGATAGTCTTAACTGCCTGTCAAATCCAAACATATGCGCCGAGACATAGGCATCAGCCATAGAAAATACAATTACCGCACCGGTCCAGAAAAGATAGGAGTTTCTCCGGTCGCGATGAAAGATGTAGGCGCTGGTATCCTGCGCCTGAAGCGCCTGGCGAGTCTTTACCTCCTCCTGGTAACTAAGATAACCTAACACCAGTTCTGCTGGAGCGATTAATGCCGCCTTCCAGTAATTACGGGTGTAAATCTGCCCGCCACCCGGGATTAAAAAAGACAAAAGCACCGCCCGTCCCGGTGATTTTTCCCTGACCATTTGCACAACCGAATCGGTTCGGGCTGGTACCAAACTATCCCCGCCGGTCTGTCCCAGTAAAAAAATTAACAGGGTTAATCCGGTCATTGCCGACGCCGGACCTTAATTTCTATCCGCCGATTAACAATTGCTGCATCTGCCGCTGTCCTTTGCACCAGCGGTCGGGTATCTCCTGCCCCGCAGACAACAATCCGCTCCGGCGGCACACCAGCAGAAATCAAGAAAACAGCCACCTCAGCTGCCGCTGCTGCCGAATAGTCCCAGCCG
>CAKZPX010000235.1 GCA_937139435.1 uncultured bacterium | reverse complement strand
GTAGGGCGGGAAGAGAGAGTGTAATTAAAACCAAGCGTTTTATTGAAGAACAATTGGCAAAGATTGAAGGAAACAACAGGAGTGAATTATCCTCTGATTCCGAAATGCCAGTTTTTTCGGTTGGAGATGTGGTTGAGTCCAGACTTTTTCAGCGCCGAGGTAAGGTTGTTGGAATTAAAGGCGAGCGAGTGATGGTGGCGTTGGGAAATATAAAAATGGAATTGGATGCCAGAACCTTGGTGCATGTGGGCAAAGCGAATCCGGATAGAGAGAGAATATTAGATCAGGAATACCAGTTTGTTCCCCAACTTAATATTCGAGGTATGACCAGAGATGAGGCAGAATTGGCGCTCATGCAGTTTCTTGCTGAAGCCGAGGCCACGGGTGCTAAAGAGCTTTCTATACTTCATGGTAAAGGGACAGGAGCTCTCCGTGAGATGCTCTGGAGGAGATTGCGGAAGGATCGACGGGTGGCGGAGGTGAGGTTTGCTGAACCAGCAAAGGGAGGTATGGGTGTTACCCTAGTAAAATTGCGAGAAAGCCATGATTAAACCAGAGATTATTGAGCGAATTCGGCAGGAGACGGATATTGTAGATTTAATTGGGAGTTATGTACCGCTAAAGAAAATGGGAAGATATTACCGGGGGTTGTGTCCGTTTCACACTGAACGTTCGCCATCATTTTATGTGAGTCCGGAACGGCAGTCTTACCACTGTTTTGGGTGCGGTGCTGGTGGAACAGCAATTACATTTGTCATGGTTTATGAGAAGTTGGAATTCCCTGAGGCGGTCAGATTTCTGGCCAAGCGACTGGGGATTAAAGTTGAGGAGGAACACTTCAGTGGAGAGAATACTTTTATCTATGACGCCTGTGAGAAGGCGGCCCGGTTTTTTGAAGAATGCCTGGTTAAATCCACTGCGGCGCAGAGGTATCTTGCGGAACGGGGATTGTCAGCGAATACGGTAAGACGTTTTCGTTTGGGTTTTGCCCCTGGTGGAAATCTTTTGAGAGGAGCGGCATTACGTCTGGGTATCTCGGAAGCGGGTCTGCTTCGTGCAGGATTAGTGGTAAAAAGAGATGATGGATTGATTGACTACTTTCGAGAACGGATTATATTTCCTATATTCAGCGTGTCAGGAAGGGTTATTGGTTTTGGGGGCCGAGTTTTAGGTAATGGCGAGCCAAAGTACCTTAATTCACCTGATACCACGATATTCCGAAAGGGGGAAATTCTTTATGGTATTTTCCAGGCCAAGGCCTATATAAAGGAGAGAGTGCCCATACTTGTGGAAGGGAATTTTGATTTACTTACTCTTGTTGAACAGGGTTTTAATAATGTTGTGGCGGGTTTGGGGACCGCATTAACTCCAGCGCAAGCAACATTACTAAGGCGTTATAATCAGGAAATAATTCTATGTTATGATGGTGACGAAGCAGGGAGAAAAGCATGTCGCCGTTCCTTGGAAGTTTTGTTTCGTGCCGGGATAGACCCACAGGTAGTTGTCCTGCCTTCGGGTTTTGATCCGGATAGTTATATGCGCCAGATGGGTAAAGAGAGTTTTCTTGCTCGCATGGAAGAGCGTGAGGATTTCGTTGCGTTTGTAGTGGATGGTCGGCGTTTAGATAGCGTTTCGGCGAAGAGAGAGATACTTAATGAATTGACCGCCCTTTTAAGGGTTATGGTAGATGATACTTCGCGGGAGCTTTATATTAACCGGATTGCTGAGATGTTTAAGATCGATCGTGTCCGACTCGATAATATAGTTAAAACCGGTGATCCAGCAAGAGATAAAGCCAGTACTAAAAGGAGGTGCGGGCAGTTGGAGGAGAAATTGGTAGCGGCAGTTGTTCTGGAGAAAGAGTTTGCTCGAATTGCATACGAATTTGCGCTTTCCGAGATACTGGAGGACGAAACATTAAAGAAAATAGCCCGTCTGGTAGAGGAAAATTGGAAAAAAGATGATTATGGACCGGGGTTATTAATGGATTTGGCTGAGGATGATGTGGTGCGGAGTCGTATTGCTCAGTGGACTTTTCCCGATTTTATGGAGTTGGCGTTGCCCTCAATCGACGAGTTTCGCAATAGAGTTAGACGATTCCGGTCACAGTGGCTCCATAATCAGATAAAGGTGGCTATTGAGAATGGCGATGAAATACGAGCAGAGTCGTTGCTTAAGGAAAGAAATAGATTATTAAAAGATATTTAAGAAAAGGAGTTGATGGCAAATGAAAAAAAATAAGAAAGTTCGCCGCATTATGACTTTAAAAAGGAAAAAGAGTAAAAAGCTGCCACTTGAAAGTACTGATGACCTTCAAAAACCAGAGTGGCTGGAACAGGTATATAAGAAAGCAGGCGCAGATAGACAAATTACCTACGATGAATTAGAAGAATTACTACCGGATGAGATATTGACGACTCCGGAGAGACTTGAGGAGGTAATTGCCGATCTCGATCGCAACGGTATTCAAATGACAGAATCACATCTACCCGAGGAGACGATGGTTAGTCGTAGTGGTGGTAAACCTGTAATTCAACGAACTGATGACCCAACTAAGGCATATTTTAGAGAACTGGCAAGATTACCTTTATTGACTCGGGAGGATGAGGTAAAATATTCAAAAGAAATGGAGGAGGGATATAACAGTCTTATTCAGTATCTATTTGAACCGATTGCTATGATGAAGCGACTAGTAGAGGAGTGTAAGCCGATTGAGGAGGGTACACGTTCGCTTGATCAGATAGCAAGAGTAGAATTTGAATGTCTTTTTGATAAAAAGGCTTTAGCGAAAGAGCAGAAGTCCTTTATCCGTCGTCTGCGCAAGCTGGGACGTTTGGCAGAGCGAATTGAGGAGCTAGGTAAAGGGAAAGTAGGTCCCAGAAAGAAAAAAGAGATTGATGCATGCCGACAGGATGTATTTAAACAGATTCAGGAAATGTCATTGCAGCACCATATAATAAACAACTTTCTTAACGAATTCAAAACTGAAGCGAAAAGAGTTATGGTTCTCCGGGAGAAGATCAGTAAGGCAATGGAGGGATGGAAAGAGAGCGGTGATGAAATCCGGCAGATGAAACGAGAGTTGGATAAAACATTTCTGAAAGGGAAAAAGACAAAGGAAATCAAGCAAATTCTTGATGCGATGGCAGAATGTGAGCGAAAGATCCTTGCTGCTCGCGATCGGATGATAGAGGGAAATGTTCGGCTCGTTATCTCCATCGCTAAGCGCTATGTTAATCGTGGGTTAGAGTTCGCCGATCTGCTGGAGGAGGGGAATGTTGGATTGATCAAAGCTGTGGAGAAATTTAATTATCGTAAAGGATTCAAATTCTCTACTTATGCTACCTGGTGGATAAAACAGGCGATAACTCGGGCAATTGCCGATCAGTCACGGACGGTGCGAGTCCCCGCCCATATTATTGATGCGATTAACAAGGTGGCCAAAGTGCAGCGGCGATTTCTGCAGACTCGAGGGCGAGAGGCAACAATGGCGGAACTGGCGCAAAGACTTTCTACCCCCAAGGAGAAGCTGGAGGCGCTGGAGAAAATTGCTCAATTCGGTGTTTCTATTGACAAGCCAATTGACGACGAAGAATCAAGTTTTATCGGAGATTTTCTCTATGATGACAAGACTGTTTCCCCGTCCCATGCAGCAGCGGTAAAATTGCTGGGGGAAAAATTGGAAGAGGCATTAAAGACACTGACCCGGAGAGAAGAAAAGGTTTTACGATTGCGTTTTGGACTGGGCGATGGACAACCGAGGACTCTGGAGGATGTAGGTCAGATATTTAATATCACTCGTGAGCGAGTTCGTCAGATAGAAGCAAAAGCACTACGAAAATTACGTCATCCTCTGCGCTCAGGAAAACTGGAGGATCTGGTTAGGTTGCTTCGATGAATTACATCGGGTTAATTTCCGATACGCATGATCATCTGGAACGGGTACGGGCTGTGGTGGCGGTTCTAAACCAATTTAACCTTAAAAGGGTAATCCATTGTGGGGATATAGTTGCATCGTTTGTTTTAAGTGAATTAAGACACTTAGATGCCCCTTTATCTATTGTGTTCGGCAACTGTGACGGGGACAGGGATACTTTAAGGGAATTTGCCCATCAATATAGTTTTGATATTAAAGAGAGTTTAGGAGAGATGGAAATCGAGGGGAAGAGAATCGTAGTCACCCATAAGCCAGTTCTACCATATCCGAGCTGTGATTTCTATATTCACGGTCACACTCATAAAATTCGTTATGAATATGGGAACCCGGTAATAATCAACCCTGGTGAGGTGTGTGGTTGGCTTACCGGTAAGAGTAGCATAGCGGTTTTAAATATTGACATTGGTGATGTGGAGTTTATTACCTTGTGAAAGAGGGTAACAGGGAACTAACGCCGGGGTTATATGTTGTTTCTACACCAATAGGTAATCTGGAGGATATTACCCAGCGGGCTCTGAATGTTCTGGCACAGGTTGATTTAATTGCCTGTGAGGATACCCGCAGGACGGGGATACTTTTGAAACATTTTAGGATAGGGAACCGTTTAATTTCTTATCATGAATACAATAAATTACGCCGAACCCCGGAGATCCTGACGGTACTAAAACAAGGAAAAGCGGTGGCACTGGTGAGCGATGCCGGTACTCCAGGAATTTCTGACCCGGGATTTTATTTAATTAGAGTGGCGATAGGAGAAGGGGTCCGGGTATTCCCGGTTCCTGGTGCTTCAGCGTTGCTGGCGGCGTTAGTGGTTTCCGGACTGCCCGCAAATAGATTTGCGTTTGAAGGATTTCTTCCGAAAAGAGAAGGGAGAAGACGCAAACGACTAACTGCGCTTGTCAACGAGTCCAGGACAATGGTTTTTTATGAATCGGCGTATCGGCTCGGAGGGTTTCTTGAAGATATAAACGAGATCTTCGGGGATAGGAAGATAGTAGTTTGTCGGGAATTAACCAAGAGGTATGAAGAAGTGGTTCGGGGAACGGTGTGCGAGGTGCTGGAACAGATTAAAGGGAGAGATTTGAAAGGAGAAATTGTTGTTGTAGTTGCTGGTTATGAAGAATGAAACGAAAGAAAAAGGGCGGAGGTTATTGCGTCCTTTTGTTCAATTTTTGATAAAATTGGGTGTTACACCTACGGCAGTCACAGTCGCCGCATTACCTTTAAGTGTCTTAGCAGCACTGCTTTTCGCTCGGGGACTGTTTTTCTGGGCAGGGTTGTTGATTTCTCTGATCGGGTTATGTGATACACTGGATGGTGAGGTTTCGCGCCAGAGTGGCAGAGTTTCCTCTGCGGGTGCTTTTATTGATTCTACGGTTGACAGAATCACAGAGGGAGTAGTCTTATTGGGGGTTGCTTGGTACTATTTATCATTAGGAAGCTGGATTGTCTTACTTGTTACTGGTACTTTATTTTTGTCTTTAATGGTCAGCTATGTGCGGGCGAGGGCAGAAGGAACTGGCAAGGAGTGTCAGGTGGGGATATTTGAGAGACCGGTGAGGGTGGGAATAATGGTGGCGGGGGCTTTGATTCTTGGAAGAAGCTATTTCGTCATCGCTTTGATGGTGATTGCAATTGGTTCGTTTATTACATTTATTCATCGGCTTATTTATGTATTGAGGCAGTACCACTAAATGAGCACACGCATTCTTCTAGTTGGGGTGGCAAACTCGGGTGGAGAGCGGTGGACAAAGATGGGCGCTCTGGATGAGCTTGCTGCATTGACGAAAACAGCAGGAGGGGAGGTTGTCGAACGATTGCTCCAGATCCGCCAGCGTTTTGAACCAGCAACATTAGTTGGTAAGGGGAAGGCGTTAGAAATTAGAGACATCTGTCAGACGTATGGGATTGAATTAGTAGTGTTTGACAACGATTTGACGCCAACGCAACTGCGCAATCTGGAACATATTATTGGCGTCCGGGTTATAGACCGGACAGCTGTAATTCTGGATATTTTTGCCATTAATGCCCGTACAGCAGAAGCAAAAGTACAGGTAGAGCTTGCTCAGCTGGAGTATATTAAAAACAGGCTTACTGGTAGGGGAGTAGAAATGTCGAGGTTAGGTGGCGGGATAGGAACCCGGGGCCCGGGCGAGACACAACTGGAGGTGGACCGCCGGAGAATTGAGCGGAGGATAACATCGTTGCGACGCCGGCTGTTAGAAATAGAAAGAGAACGAATGGTTCAGCGAAAAAGGCGGGCAAACGTTTTCCAGTTTGCACTCGCCGGGTATACCAATGTCGGGAAGTCAACCCTGTTCAACCGGCTGACCGATGCTCAGGTAAAGGTGTCGGACCAGTTATTTGCAACACTGGATGCCAGTACCAGAGTAGTGCATCTAGCAAAGGGGGTTGAGGCTGTGCTTACCGATACTGTTGGCTTTATTCGCAATTTGCCTCCCGCCCTTGTTGCCAGTTTTCGTTCCACGCTTGCAGAAATCAGAGATGCCGATGTTGTGATTCATGTAGCAGACGCGAGTGATCCTTTTGTAGAACAAAGAATTGATACGGTTAGCGAGACCCTTGACCTGATCGGGGCTCGTAATATACCAGTGTTATTGGTTTTTAATAAGATTGACCGAGTTTTTGATGAGACAAAGTTGGTCCGCTTAAAAGAACGTTACACCGAAGCGGTGTTTGTATCGGCACACACTGGAGAGGGGATTGAGAAACTTTTACAGCGACTTTTGGGTTTTATTTACCAGAGAATGGCAAGAGGCACATTTATTATTCCGAGTAGCCGTTTGGATTTAATTGCTCGGGCTCTTAATAGCGGGCTGGTGTTAAAAGACCAAGAGATTGATGGCAAACGCCGTATTACTATACGAGCACTTCCCGTACAACTGGCAAGGTTGCGGAATTTAATTAAACAAAAAACCCGATAACTTTCGTTTTGTTGCTGATCAGGTTGTTAGTTTGTTCTCTGTGTTATTCTACTTTAATTGCACTCGCTGGGCAGTCTTCAGCTGCCTGCTGGACACATTCTTCTGCCCCTTCTGGGACAAGATTTACTTTTACCACGGCGAAGTCACCCTGTAACTCAAATACATCAGGGCAGGTGTCGATACAGAGACCACAGCCTGTGCACAGTTCTTTATCTATCGTTACCTTCACTTTGCCTCCCTTTTATTTATTTTTATCACGGACGCCTTTACTTCTGAATTAAATAGCGGAAAAATTTATTTTGTCAAGAAATTATTTTTTCTCCGACTTTTGAGTAAGAAAGGCATGGACAAAGCCTTCAATGTGACCGTTCAGGACCGCGGCGACATCGTGGGTCTGAAAATCAGTTCGATGGTCTTTCACCAGTTGATAAGGAAAAAGAATATAAGAACGAATCTGATGACCCCAGGCGATGTCAGTTTTCCCCGCAGTAAATTTTTGCATTTCGGTGTCCTGCTGTTTCTTGTAATAATCGTATAACCTGGAGCGCAATACTTTAAGGGCGTTCTGTTTGTTTTGAAATTGAGAGCGTTCGTTCTGGCATGTAACAATGATTCCCGTAGGGATATGGGTGATCCTGACCGCCGAACTGACCTTATTGACATTCTGACCACCATGCCCCCCGGCACGGAATGTCTCGATTTTGAGGTCGTTCGGGTTAATTTCTACTTCAATTTCATCTACTGCCGGTAAAACAGTGACTGCAGCAAAACTGGTGTGACGGCGTCGGTTGGCGTCATATGGAGATATTCGGACGAGACGATGGACGCCCATTTCTGATTTGAGAAGTCCATAGGCGTATGGTCCGGTTACTTCCATTGTTGCGTCTTTGATGCCTGCTTCTTCATTGGGTTGAAAGTCGATGATTTCGTATTTGAGTCCCTGGTTTTCAATGTAGCGGATGTAGAGACGCAACAGCATCTCTGCCCAGTCACAGGATTCCGTTCCGCCGGCACCGGGATGAATTGAAAGTATTGCCCCGCGATTGTCTTCCACGGAGTCAAAAAGTGCTCGTTCTTCAAGGGCGCTAAGGTGCTCTTCTATCCGTTTGATATGTTCTTGAAGTTCCTGCGCGATTTTCTCGTCCTCTTCGGTGGCAAAAAGGTTTTCCAGTTCCTGTGTTTCCTTCAAGTCCTGCTGGATGACGTTGAGCCGGTTAATCAGGTCGGAAAGGGCGGCGATGCGGCGCATTATTGTCTGCGCCTGTTTGGGGTCGTTCCAGAAGTCCGGT
>CAKZPX010000234.1 GCA_937139435.1 uncultured bacterium | reverse complement strand
TTTGGTATAATTCAGGGGGCAACCTATCCGGAGCTTCGGCGTCGGAGTTGTGAGGAGTTGCTTGCAATCGGGTTTTCTGGCTATGCAATTGGTGGCTTATGTCTGGGAGAACCTTCGGATTTAACCTATGAGTTAACTGACCAGCTATGTGCTTTGATTCCGGAATCGGTGCCCAGATATCTGATGGGGGCGGGATATCCTGAAGATATAGTTAATGCGGTGAGTTGCGGGGTTGATATCTTTGACTGTGTGCTTCCAACGCGCAATGGCAGAACCGGAACCGCATTTGTCGGCACCGGTCGGGTGCTAATTCGTAATGCGGAATACGCTGATGACCCTTTACCTCTGGATAGCAAATGCGGTTGTTACACCTGTCGCAATTTCAGCCGTGCCTATTTAAGGCATCTTTTTCTTGCCGATGAAGCACTGGGACCAAGGCTTTTGACCTATCACAACCTTTGGTTTTTCCAGTCATTGATGAAGGAGATTCGTGCTGCGATAAATTCCGGTCAGTTTGATAGGTGGCGAGCAGATTTTTTTACCCGCCGCCAGGATATAGTGTTAAATAAGTCAGAATGTATTAAAGAGATAAAAAAGGAGGATAAATGCGGTTAAAAGAAACAATCATTGTAGTGTGCCTGGCACTTGGGCTGGGTATCATTTCGTGCGGTCCCGAACATGTTATCAAAATCGGAGTAGTGGCGCCGTTAACCGGTGACGTCAAGACGTTTGGCGAGTCAACGGTTAATGGAATAATGCTTGCGGTCGAAGAGGCAAATCGTGCCGGTGGCATTCAGGGCAAGCAGATCAAACTCTTTATCTCCGATGACAAGAACGACCCGACTGAAGCGACCAATGCTGGTGGCAAATTGATTGAACTGGATGGAGTTGTGGCGATTATCGGTTCAGTCTCAACCAAGTGTTCGTTACCACTGGCGGATAAATGTCAGGTAGCAAGGATTCCAATGATTACTCCGACTTCAACTAATCCCAAAGTCACCGTGACCGATGACGGACGCCATAAGGAGTATATCTTCCGTGCCTGTTTTACCGATTCTTTTCAGGGAATTGTGGCAGCACGGTTCGCAGTGGAAACCCTTAAGGTAAAGACCGCGGCAATTATGTTTGATGTCGGCAATGATTATTCGCGTGGGCTGGCAGATTATTTTAAACGTCTCTTTGAGGAACGGAGTGGTAAGGTAGTAGCATTTGAGTCCTATCAGAAGGACGATGTTGATTTCTCAGCGCTTTTGACCAAGGTAAAACAGAGTAAACCCGATCTGCTTTTTCTCCCTGACTACTACAACAAGGTCGGGTTAATTGTTAAGCAGGCGTATCAGCTTGGATTAACCTGCCAGTTTCTCGGCGGTGATGGCTGGGATTCACCGGCGATGCTGGAGATTGCCGGTAAGGAGGTGGCGGGCAGTTATTTTGTTAATCACTATTCGGCTGATGATCCGCGTCCTGAGGTGCGAAACTGGGTACAGAAGTATCAGGCACGTTACGGTCAGAAGCCAGATGCTTTCGCTACCCTGGGTTATGATGCGGCGTTACTTTTGATCGCTGCACTCAGGAATGCACCCAACGCGAAACCGGATGAGATTCGGGAGGCTTTAAGCCAGATCGAAAATTATCCCTGTGTATCAGGCGAGATTTCTTTTGATGCGAATGGTAATCCGATCAAACGCGCTGTAATCATTCGCTACAACGAAACCGGACAGGAGTTTGTTACCTCGTTCACTCCCGAAGAGTAAATAAAGCAAAATTATCACGGCTCCGGTTCCGAGAATGTTGTCTGTGCCGGGGCCGTAATAATTATAGGGTTTATTCAAGCCACTCTACGTCGGGCAGAGGGAGTTGTTCCTGGGCAACATTTCCCATTATTACCATAATATATCTATCAGGGAACAGTCGCTTCCGGGCAGATTCGTTGACTTGTTCCAGAGTGGTGGAACGGACATTTTTTGGGAAAATTTCCAGCCAATCGGTTCCAAATCGGTAGATTTCCAGTTCAGCAATACGGTCTACTTTACCTCGGTTAGAGCTGTATGATAAAGGGAAACTGCCAGTAAAGTAGTTCTGTGCTGCAAGGAGTTCTTTCGGTTTGACGCCGGATTGATATATCTTACGAATCTCGGTAAACATTTTTTCAATTGCTTCGTGGGGTTTTGCAGTCTGAACCGTTGCTCGAAAAGCACCGGTTAAAATCCGGCGGTCAAACCAGCATCGGACGTCATAGGCAAGTCCTCCGTATTCCCGGACCGCCAGACCCATGCGGGAAGAAAGCGGTGGTCCTCCAAGGATGTAAGACATCAACCGGGTGGGGATCAAGTCTTCCGCAGATGCGGCTATTCCGGGATGACCAAAGTAGACATAGGTCTGGTTCATGTCCGGTCTGGGAATGAGTTTTACCCTGGTTTTTTCCGGCAGGTTGAAATCAGGTGGTGGGGGAAGATTAATCGGTGCGGGTTGCCAGTCAGCAAATTTTTCCTTGATAATGGAATAGACATCAGTGGGATTGACAGCACCTACAACAACAATAAAGCAGTTGTTGGGGACAAAGTGATTTTTATGGAAGGTGATCAAGTCTTCTCGACTGATTTCGGGGATGGTGCTGGTGTCTCCGCGCAACGGCAGGGCATAACGGTGTCCCTTAAACAGGATACGGTCAAACTCGGCTGACACCACAAATGATGGATAGTCATAGGAGCGGCGCAGACTGAAGAGTAACTGTTCGCGGGCACGGGTAAATTCGTCTTCCGGAAACGACGGTTGCCGGATGACCTCGGTTAAGATATCAAACCCGGTAGTTAAATCTTTAGGCAGAATGCGCAGATATAAGTAAGAGCGGTCAAAGTCAGCACCGGAGAAGTACTGGGCGCCGATGAAATCAAGGATGTTGGCTAATGAATCAGCAGAGAGGTTGCGGGTTCCTCGCAGAAGCATGTCGGCACAAAGGCTGGCAACGCCCGCTTTGCCTTCGGGCTCGCATACCGCACCGCTGCGACAGTTAAAGGATATGTCGACCATTGGCAGACGCTGGTCTTCACAGATGAGGATTACCAGACCGTTGGTTAAGGAGTCACGATGGATGGTAAGGGCAAAGAGGACGTTAATGGTAGTTATCAGGGCAATGGTAACTGCACTAAGTGCTGATTTCATTTTGTTTCCTTTTTTTCTGGTAAAAGAATGCCGACAACCCGGCGTTCCGGATTGATGTACCTCTGACAGAACCCCTGCACCTGGTCAACAGTGGTTTTTTCTACCATGTCCATTTGCTGAATGAAATGACGCCAAGAACCGGTGGTGATCTGTGATGTAGCAAGGAGCCAGGCGATGTCCGAGATGTCATCACGGGCAAATATATAATTTGCCAGTGCCTGGTTTTTTACCCGGGTCAATTCGCGTTCTGTTGCCGGTTCTTTTGTCATTCTCTTTAACTCGGCATAAATCAGGTTTTCAATTCTGGGGATAAGGCTTTCTGACTTCGGGGTAACACTGATAATCATTACTCCCGGGTCGCGTTCCATAGAATTCCATACCGAGACAGCGGTGGCTAATCCAGAGTCGGTTACGAGTGTTTTGTAAAGTCGGGAATTTCTGCCGGCGCCAAGGATGGCGGCGACCACATCACCTACAAAGTAGAGTGAATCTCTTATCCCGGGGGTCGGAAACCCAATTAGCAATGAGGGGACTGATACCCGTTTGTGCAGGGTAATACGACGTTCACCGATTAAGGACGGTTCAATGTTGTAATAGTCGGTGCGATACACCGGAACGCCCTTTAATCTGCCAAAGTATTTTTCTATTTTTGCTTTGACTTCTTCTGGTTGAAGGGCGCCGGCAACAACAATCACCGCATTTGCCGGATTGTAATAACGCCGGTACCATTCCCGTACCTTTGCCACGGTAAAGTTCGCTACATCATCAGACCAGCCAATAGTGGGATTGCGATGGGGATGGGCAAGGAAGGCGGTTGCCTCAAACTGTTCCCAGAGTATACTGGTAGGACGGTTGTCTCCCAGGCGCCGTTCTTCCGCCACAACTTGGTGTTCGGTTACAAACTCCGAGTCCAGGAAGATGCATTTTGCCATCCTTGCTGCCTCCAGTTTCAGTGCTACTTCCCAGTGGTCCCGGGCGATATTTTCGTAATAGCCGGTGTAATAAGTGGAGGTAAAACCGTTGTTAATCGCACCTACCGAGTCAAGGATTCGGTCAAAGTCACCCGGTTTGTAAATATCGGTGTGTTTGAAACTCATATGCTCCAGCATATGTGAAATGCCGGTATGTCCGGGCTGTTCATCATAGGAGCCAACACGGTAATAGACGTTGAAGGAAACTACCGGTGCTGATGTGTCAACATAGTGCATGACATGGAGTCCGTTTTTCAACTGAAATTCGTAGATACGGGATTCAATCGGTTCGGAAATGGCGAACAGAAAGACAAGTAATGGAGACATAGTTTATTTTAAAATGAGGAATCTTACCGGCGCTATTGTTCTGGTGCAGGCAAAATACAATCCTGCGGCAACCGGAACGCCGGCAGCGTCCTTACCATCCCAGAAGAGTTCCGAGCCGGTTAATGCTAAAGTTTTGACTACTCTGCCGGTGGGAGTAAGGATTGTTAAGAGGTTGTCGCCAGGTTTTATTACCGGTAGTGTGAACTTGATTCGCTCCCGGGCGGGGTTCGGCTGGACAAATAGCGACGGGGTGGCGATATTATTCTTATTCGGGGCAGAAACACCGAGGTTGTTTCCTACTCCTTTGATGGCATCAAGGTGAAATTCGCCGTTTGCGGTAGCCCTGACATAACGGATGCTGTCCAGTCCGATAGAGTTGAGGTCAAACTCGGTTTCCGGGGCACTGGCGGTACCAATATTTATCCATGTTCCCTGCCAGTTATTAGCGACCTGAATCTGGGCACTACCGGTTCCGGCAGAACGGTAAACAACGAAATCAGGACCTTTCTGGTTATAGACTGGTTTACCCATATCCAGGCAGATATATTTGCTATTGTCTAAGCGGAAGCCGTTGCCATCAGGATGTCCCAGTGCATATACCGGATAGGTGCGATTGTTGTTGATATTGACGTAGTTGTTATAAATATGGCGAAAGGCAAATATGGTTGATAATGAGTCAGGTATCATCTGGACATTAATCGTAACCGCAGAGTCGTCATAATCAGGCACCACTACATTGCTGATGGTTGTGTCTTGATATCCTGGTGCGCGGAATGTCAGGGTGTAGGTGCCTGGAAGGTAGAACCGATGGAAGTCACCAAGTTGGGGATGATTGTAACTGAGCCAGTTTGCCGGACTGACCCAGATCTGACAGTGGACCGGTTCACCGGTTATCGCATCAGTTACCACTCCCGAGATTCCCTGACCGGCGTGGTGGATTAGTGCTAACATTGCGGGCAGGTTAAGACTGAATGTAGGATCAATCTGTGATGCGGGCGGAGTTTTCTGCAGGTGGACCTCAATTGACCAGCCCATCATTCCGTAACCGTAGTCAAAGTCCTTGGTTGAGCCGTTAATTAAATACATACTGTCTGAACCCTGACCATAGGTGTAATGGGTATAAGCGTCATAACGGGCAGAAAGGAATCTAATCAGATTAAGTTCAGGAATGGTATTCTGGTAGGAGTAGCAATAACTCCAGGGATAGGAGATGAAGACCGTGCCCGCATGGTAGGAGACGTAGGTTACTGCCGGATTACGCCAGATGTGGTTCAGGAGCGCCTGGCTCTCTGGTTCAGAAAATGGCGCAGTTCCCTGAGACGGTTCATTGCCCCACATCCAGCCCCAGTTACGGTTCAGGTCAACACTGTGTCCATTGTAACGGGAGGAATTGATATATCCATCAGGATTGACCATCGGTACCAGCCATATCTCCCGGCTATTAACCAGACGATTAACAAGTGTATCGGTGCTATAATGTTGAACAAGGTACTTTATTAGTTCAAAGGTGATCGCCCAGGCGATTTTTTCGTCACCATGAATATTGCCCTCAAAATAGACTATCGGCTCATTCTCGTGGGTTTCGGGGTTGTCGGATATTTTCATCCCGAGGATTTGATTGTCATTATAACTCAAACCCAAGGTTTCCAGTTTACAGATATGATGGTTATTCAGAGCGATCGTTACCATGGTGTCACAGAACTGGTTGTAGGTGAGATACTGTCCCAGGTAACAGCTTTCCTGAAAATTACGTTCATAGATAGCACTGATATCCGGAGTAATAATCTCTACTGGATAGCCAAGCTGCTGCAAAAGTTCCTGTTGTGTTTTTGTGGCTTCCGCAACCACACCCATTTTATTCACATAATTTACCCAGGCACCGGTTGCTTCAATTTCCCGCACCATCTTCCTTTTTGCCCCTGCAATCAAAACCAGGTCTCGGCTTTCCGCACCCGGACAGAGAGTTAAAATAGCGGAGATTAATAACAGATAACTGTGTTTTAAGTTTATTACGCTCATTAATAAAAATCTTAACCGCTACTCACTTGCTGTCAAAAAAATACCGCCGGAAGGAAATGAGGTTGTTGAATTACTGTTCTGGTATGTTTCCAGCATGTTATTATAAAGGAGAGAAACTGGCAGACAGGTAGCATCCAGGTGCATATTATTGTTTATTAAACTGAAAAGATAGTTTAACAGATGGCGAATATAGGAACAACATATTTATGTACCGATAGTTGTAATGAAATTAGGCGCCTGAGATTTATTAAAATGGGTAGGCGGGGGGCTATCCCCGGGGTTACCCCCGGAGTAGTCCCGAAGTTAACCTGTGAACCGGGTCAGGATGTAAGTCGCAGTTTGATCTCCAGATGAAAAATATCGCTCTTACTGTTTGTTGTCGGGTTGTCTGTTTTATTACTAACCCGGGGATTAACTATTGAGTTAAGCCTGCTTTTAACTGCCTATTTAAGCATCTGTTCTTCATGGTGTTTTATTGAGAGTTAAGGGAGTCCGTTTCGGGAGGAAGGTATAACGGTAATTTTCCTGACATTATATTTTTCTGTTTATCGTCAGGAGAATAATGAGACATAGAAAGGAAGAAAAGAGCGGAAAATAAAACTCATTTGACAGCAATAGAGAATAACTTATAATTTCTTAATTAAGTTAACTTAAATGTTTTTTGTTCTTCTTCTGGTGTTACTTTTTATTGGCTACGGTGTTGCCGAGTTCTATCTTCACCAGAGGAATTTGAGAAAGATCCCAATTCGGGTGCAGGTCAACGGAACAAGGGGTAAATCATCAGTTACCAGGTTGATTGCTGCAGGTTTGCGTG
>CAKZPX010000233.1 GCA_937139435.1 uncultured bacterium | reverse complement strand
AGGGTGCGGCGTTGGCGATGCAGCAGGCGCTGACTGATGCGGGTCTGAGGCCGGAAGATGTTGATTACGTTAACGCCCATGGCACATCCACACCCCTGAATGATGCGGCAGAGGTGAAGGCAATTAATGAAGTTTTTGGTGCCCGGTCGCGGCAGCTGGCGATAAATTCTACGAAATCAATGATCGGGCACGGGCTGGGTGCGGCAGGTGCGATGGAGTTTGTGGCGCTGGTGCTGACGTTGAAGAATGGGATTGTGCACCAGACCCTTAATTTTGAAGAGGCGGATGAAGGTGTTGACCTGGATTTCGTGCCCGGTGAGAACAGGAAAATGGCAATCCGGGCAGCGATTTCCAATTCCTTTGGATTTGGCGGGCACAACTGTGCCCTGGCTGTGAAACCGTTTGAGGAGTAGTGATTTTGGGGCGCCCGTTTACCGGGCAGGAAAACTCTTCAGGAGAGTAATTAAATGAGGAGTAGATTATGAACATAGTTTGTTGTATTAAACAGGTGCCATCAACCGAGACCAAAGTCCGGATTAATCCCCAGATCGGTTTTGTTGATACCAGTGATGTGGAGTGGGTTATCAATCCCTATGATGAATATGCGGTTGAGACCGCACTGCGCATTAAGGAGAAGTTAGGTACAGGAAAGATAACCGCGGTGAGTCTGGGGCCGGAGCGGGTGAAGATGGCGTTACGTACCGTGCTGGCGATGGGGGTGGATGATGCGGTGCAGATTACCGACCCGGCCTTTGATGGCATTGACGGGCTGGGAACCGGTCGGGTTCTGGCAGCAGCGGTGGCAAAAATCGGTTTTAATCTTGTTCTTTGCGGTAAGCAGGCGATCGACGACGATATGGCGCTGGTACCACAGGTGGTGGCACATTTTCTCGGTATCGGTCATGTAGCGGTGGTGCCCGAGGTTGAGGTCAGCGCTCCGGATGTGCCGGAGATTGTCGTCCATCGTGAGATTGAGGGTGCGACCGAGGTGGTTGTTGTTCGTCTGCCCTGTCTTTTGACCATTCAAAAAGGTAAGTATCAGCCCCGTTACCCGACGTTGAAGTTGATGATGGCGGCAAAGAAAAAGGAGATCCCGGTTTGGGACGCAAAGGAGCTCGGTATTGACCCGGGACAGTTGAGCCGACAGGTTGAGGTAATATCCCATCGGTTACCACCGGAGCGGAAAGCAGGCAAAGTACTGGAGGGGGAGTTGAATCAGGTGGTGCCGGAACTGGTGCGGTTCCTGCGGGAGGAGGCAAAGGTTATTTAATGATCGACCGGCAACTGGGGCTATCCCGTTTGATTGTTGGGATTGGTGGGAATATGGGTTCCGGGAAATCAACGGTCGCAGCGGAGTTGCGACGTTATGGAGCAAAGGTAGTTGATGCCGACCAGGTGGCAAAGGGTTTGTTGCGACGGGGGACCGAGGAGTACCGGCAGCTGGTGGTGGCGTTTGGCAAGGGGATTCTGGACAAAAATGGTGACATTGACCGACAGCGTCTTGCGCAGGAGGCGTTCAGCTCTAAGAACAAACTCAAGCGGTTGAATGAGATTATGCATCCGCCGATTATCAAAAGGATTAAGGATGAGGTAAACCGGATTAAGGAGGGGCTGGTGGTGGTGGATGCGGCACTGCTTTTTGCCTGTGGTTTATACAAAGAGATGGATGTGGCAATTCTTGTTACCGCGCCGGATAGTTTAAGAATTAAACGGATGGTTAAGATCGGTTTTAATAAAGATGATGTAGAACAGCGGTTAAAGGTTCAGGGTTCAGACCGGAAGTACTGGGCAAAGGCGGATTTTGTACTGGAAAACAAGGGGTCAGTGGCAGAGTTAAAACGCAAGACCCGGGCTCTCTGGAATTTCTTTTATAGCACCCGGGTAGAGGCGCTGAAAGCGAAGAAAACCGGTTCGTGAAACTTGACCAGGTGGCGTTGCGCGAGCTGGATTATGCCGCAGGCGTAGTCCGAGCGGTAACGCCTTATATTCTGGAATATCAGGAGGTCAGAGGTCTGGCCGAGGACTTCTTCTCGGTCTATAAATCTTTAATCAATCCGAAGGCGGTACAACTTGGACCAATGGAACGGGAGGCAAATGCCGAGAGTTATCGGTTAATCGGCGAGAAGGGGGACCTGGGCAGGTTCCATATCGTTTATGACCTAGAGGAGACACGGCTGGGTGTGGAATTATCGGAGCCAGAGGCACAGAAGGTTTACCGGCTTTTACGGGAACAGCGGATAGTTGTACCGGACCTGGGTCTGATTCGGGAGGTGATGTCAGGCAATCTGGCGGAAACGGTGGCGGCGATTTTCTGGCAGGTCGGGGCGATTAAGGTGAGTCTGGGTGACATAAGACCGCTTTTCAAGGTGGACGAAAATCGCAATTTCAGCCCGATTTATATTGATGTTAAAGGGTTGTCCAATTACCCGACGGTTCAGGACTTTGTCCTCAGTGCCGGTGCCCTTCTGGTGAAAAATCTTGGTTTTGATGTTATCTGTGGCATTGAGGCGGGGAGTATTGCACTGGCAGCACTTCTTGCCCAGAAGTTGAGCAAGCCGATGTTTTTTGCCCGGCGGGGATTACGTTACCCGGAGGCAAGTCCATTTGAGGGGATAAAGAAGCACGAGATTTTCCGTAAACGGGTACTGTTGGTTGATGATACCTTGGTGCATGGCTGGACCAAGACCCAGGTGGTGAAAAGACTCCGGGAATGGGGGGCGCGGGTGGATTTTTGCTTTGTTATCTTTGACCGCCAGCAGGGGGGTGAGGAAGAACTGGCACTTGCCGGTGTGCGGCTGTATTCACTGACCAACCGGGATGCGGCACTCTCAGAAAAGATTCCCCGGGAGATAAGTTTTTTGACCCCGACCGAGTTTGAGGAGGTAAAGAATTATTTCCGTGACCCGGCAGGATGGCATCAGCGCCGGGGCTTGAGGTTTTTCCCACCAGTCAGAACTTGACAGCGGGTTTTTATTCCCGCAATATTTAAAGTAGAGCAGAGGAGGATAAGGCTTGCCCTCTGCCCTAGGCATCTCCCTCTTCCATAGGGGAGATAGATAAAGAGGAAGTTACCGAGGAGGTGGAAGATGACCTGGCATTATAACTGCCCGGAGTGCGGTTCTCCAATGTCGGTTGACTGGACGCGACATAAAGAGGAAACGGTGTGTCGTAAGTGCCGGCGCCGGCATTATCCGCCCACCCCGGATGAAGACCATTGTGCGTATATCAGCGGTCAGAAGTGGCCACCGGAGATGGAACAGGTAGTAATTTCCCGGCGGGGGACAATCTGTGTTGTGCCGGGATGCTTTGCTACTTATGACACATTGATTTTACGCAAGCCAATCTCACTTGGAGGCAGGATATCTGTTGACAATCTGCTGCCGGCGTGTTTTCGTCATAGCCGGGAGCGAGGCGAACGGGATTATGACGAGTGGGCGCGGGAGTTAGCTGAGCAGAGCGCCACCAGTATGCCAAAGGAGTCGGAGGATGTGTCGTCATTGCCCAAATTGCCGCCTTGGTCAGCACCAGAGCCAACACCCGAGGTGGTTAGTTGTGTTCAGACAATTGCCAGTGGCTGTCATCTTAATTTAAGGTCGGTACAACCTGATAAACCGGTGGTGGTTGCCCCTTTCTTGCGCGGTCCGGTGCGTCGGGTGGTGTTTGATTTTGAATGGGAAGTTCTAGGGGGAGGTGATTTTGAGGTGGCGCTTGTTGCCTGGCCCAGAGGCGAGGAGCCAGGGTTGGAGAAATATGGGAGTGAGGACTGGGATGGGCTGGCAGCGAAAAAGGAGATTCAGGTGGAGCGGGATGCCCGGGGTGACGGGTGTGTTGTTCTGGAGTTGCCCGTATCTCCGGCTGGACGCTGGAAGGCAGCGGTACTTTTGCGGGGTAGTGGTGATTTCCGGATTAAGGAATTTGTCCTTGCCGGAATTGACTGAAATAGCGCGGATATAATCTGACACGGAATAATTAACAATTTTTTCCGGCGCACGGTGGTTTGGGTTGTATCTTTTTTAATGGTGGATTTAAATACGTTCCGAAGAGAGACGCAGGGAGGAAAAAGTCGGGACAATTTTTTCCGCCGGAACTATGCTCTGTTCACCGGTAATCAGGTCTTTCAGGGCGTAAAGATTCCCTTTTAGTTCTTCTTCTCCAACAATGATACAGAAACGGGCACCGGCTATGTCGGCAAGGTGGAACTGGCGCTTGACGCGGACCGGTTCATAGGTCATTAATGCCGGGATATTTTCCTGGCGCAGGATGTTAAGCAGTTCGCGGGCAGCAGCCATTTCTGCCGGACCGGTCCAGACGATAAAGACGAGATTGCGCCTGCTCGCAGTGTTGAACGGGGAACCTTCTGGCAGGGCAAGAATGGTTCTTTCCAGACCGATTGCCAGACCGATCGCGGGAGTTACCGGACCACCAAATTCCTCAAAAAGATAGTCGTACCTGCCACCACCGCCAAGGCTGGATTGGGCGCCAAGCACGCCCGACACATATTCAAATGTGGTGCGGTTGTAGTAGTCCAGACCCCGCACCAGGTGTTCATCCAGTTTCCAGTTAAAGGGTGTGCTTTTGAGGCTATCAATCACCTCTTCAAAGTGAGCGGTACATTCCGGGCAGAGGTGTCTTTTTGGTAACGGGGCATCATTTAGTAGCAACTGACAGGATGTGTTTTTGCAGTCAAAGGTGCGCATGGGATTGATTTCCATCCTGGTCTGGCAGTCCGGGCACAGTTTCTTTTGTTTTTCCCGCAGAAAGGTCAGCAGTTTTTCCCGATAAGCGGGGCGGCAATGGCGACAGCCAATAGAGTTTACTTTGATGGTGAATTCAGTTATACCCAGCCGGGTGAAGAAGGTGGCACCGAAGATAATTGTTTCTGCATCAACGAGCGGGCTGGATTCGCCGATTGCCTCTACACCCAGTTGATAGAATTCCCGATACCGTCCCTTTTGCGGACGGCTGTAGCGAAAACAGGGGCTGATATAAAACAGCCGACAAGGTAGACGGAGGTTGTTCTCCAAAACCGCACGCACAACCCCGGGTGTGCCTTCAGGTTTGAGGGTCAGGTTTCTGCCGGCACGATCGGTGAATGTGTACATCTCCTTCTGGACGATATCGGAGGCGCTACCGGATGATTTAATAAACACCTCGGTATGTTCAAATGTCGGGGTTACCACCTCTTGATAACCGTAGACAGTTGCCAGTTCCCGGAAGAGCATTTCAATCCGGGTCTTTTTAATGCTCTCGGGCGGGACGAAATCCTGTGTTCCTTTGGGGCGACTGGAGCGTGTCACAGCTATTTCAAACGGGTTGCGATTTCGTAAAGGATAACGCCGAGAAGCAGTCCGATGATATTGGCGAGGAGGTCAACTTCATTGTACTCCCTTTTAGTGGGCAGGAGGCGCTGAACGTATTCGGTGCCTAAAGCGATTGGTGCGGTGATCAGTATACCTGACCAGGGGAACGCTGATTGACCCAACACACCCATTACTGCAAACATTGCGGTGTGGATTGTCTTGTCCAGCCCGCGCTGGAGGAGTTTACCTGGTTTACCAAGGGGGACAGAAAGGGCGATGATGGTGATAATTATCCAGAGGAAGAAGAACACCCGGCTGGCGGTCTTCTTAGCGGGCATTTTTCTTTTCCCCCCGGACGATTTCTTTAATCCGCATTAAACGGACAAGGGACTGCCGTTCAGTTTCGGCAAGACGGAAGGTTATCTGCCGGATCGTCTCTTCCAGTGAAGGGATGAGAACAAATTCTAAGGCATTCACCCGGCGCCGGGTGCGTTCCAGTTCTCCGGCGATGATTTCCAGGGTTTTTTCTTTTTCAGCGAGTATAAAAAGGGCGTCAAGGAGTTTATCAAGAGCAAGGAGGGCGGTATCCAGTTCTGCCGAGGTGGTGGCAAAGCCATAACAGCGGATGCGACCTGTAGAGGTCTTTTTAAAGACCGGCACCTCAATGTTCATTATCCGGCGGGTGGTCACCGCCACTTTTATCTGCCGGGTGGAGAGCATGACCGCCTCGTTGAGAAAATCGGGATTAAATGCGCCCCGGGCGATGGCAAATCTACCCAGCACTTGGCGCATCTGTTCCTGAACCTGTCCACGATGATGCCGAATCTCCTGCACCAGTTCCAGGAGGATGCGCATCAGTTCCTGCTGTTTGTCCTTGAGCAGTTTGTGTCCACGTCGGGCGATCGCCAGGCGCCGGCGCCGGCGCATCAGTTCCATTCTCGTGGCATTTGCCGATAGTTGCATCAGGGGATTTTAGCGGAACAAGCGGGCAAAGTCAAAGAAAAGGAACGGGTCAGGAGAATCGGTACAGAGGCGATAGTGCCGGGTCGGTACCTGCCCGGTTAGTTACCGATATTGTTCCGACGTAGTTTTAAGACCGCAATGTCCCGGGAGCGGGTTTTCACATTAGCCAGAAGGAAGACCGCATCAGCCACTGCGAGAGCAACCGCCTCGGCATCGCTGCCCATTTCAGGTTGCCGTTCCCAGACCGTGGTTGCCAAGGGCAGATATTCAAATACCAGAGGGATGCGATGGTTTTGACCGATTATGGTGCCGGAGATAAGGATTTCACCTTTTTCAGTAATAAAGACCGCACCGGCAAGCGCCTGGGTGTGTTGACCATAAGCGACTTTGCGCACCACACCGCCGTCCGGTGTGTATTCAAGAATTACACAGCGTACCGAATCGGACAGTCGGGCGGTAACCGTGGCGATAATGTTACCGAGAGGGTCAACCGCCACTCCACCTGGTGTATCATCACCACCTGAGTCATAGGTCCGGGTCCAGATGGTTTCACCGCGCGGGGAGAGTTGCAAGATAAGGACATCCGAGTTCCCGGGGCAGAGGGTGCGGCAGAGGACGGTTAAATTACCCAGGGGGCTGGTGGCGAGCGCTACCGCCTCTGCCGGAAAGGGCAGATGGTAGTTTTTACTCCAGATGGTATTACCGGAAGGGTTGAGCAGGGCGACAAACGGGTCAATGTTATCCCCGCTCTTAACCCCGCCACATAGCGTAATGCTGGTATCAACAGAGGTTATGCCATTTGCCCAGCATTCGCTACCCATTGCCAGCCCCTTTTTCCAGAGTACCCTGCTTGCAGGATTGATTTTAACAATTAGGGCGATGGTCGTGTCATAGGGTTGGGCCTGACCACAAATGATAAGGTTTTTTTCGCCATCCAGACAGGCGCCACGGGCGACACTGGTTCTACCTTCAGCGATCGTCTGGCGGTGGAGGAGTTGACCGGAACGGTCAAGATACTGGACCAGTAAG
>CAKZPX010000232.1 GCA_937139435.1 uncultured bacterium | reverse complement strand
GAGTTGTATCTGGCTGCTGCTGTTTTTCCATCTCCGCCTTTTTCTTTAAACAGAATTCCAGGTTCTCCTTTGCCTGCCGGTCACCCGGATTTACCAGTAACGCCATTTTATACGCATTAATCGCCTCATCCAGTCTGCCCATCCGATAAAGGACATTACCGGAGTTGTATAACGCCTGGCTCCGGCGCCCGGGATTTTTATCCACCGCTGCCAGCGAAAGTTCGGAAAGCGCCTCCTGATACCTTCCGAGCCGGTAAAGGGTGTTGCCGATATTATAATGGATCGCCAGGGCATCTGGCTCCAGCACCTCGGCCCGCTGATAGAAACTCAGTGCCTCCTCAAACTTGCCCTGCCGGTAGCGACCATTACCGGCACGCAGTAACGCACCGACATCTGCCAGCACCGGCACAAACAAAATAGCGATTAGCACTGTCAGAGACAGGACGCCTTTTCCCTTTTCGCCATTAAAAGGATGGCGACCACCGGAATCTGACAACTTAACCCGGCACCGCTGTAACCGGGCATCTGCTAACACCATCGTTCTCATACCTCCCTTTCGGACACTGTGGCACCTCTTTTCTTAAAAACTGCCGTTATCAGACCGGGAAAAGACCGCCACCATCCCGGAACGGTCAACACAACCCTTCTTTCTGGTAATGCCAGCGCCAGAAAAAACAACACCAGTCCGGTTAAAAGGAAACCCTGATAACGCTCAACATAACCGGAAAAACTGGTTGTACCCAGCTCCTCCTTTTCCAGCCGGTTCAACTCCTCAGCAAGCCGGCTGGCAGAAAAGCCCTCCACCCGGTAAAAACGACCGCCGGTTATCTGGGCGATGAGAATCAGTTTACGCTCATCCATCCGGGAGATGACCACGTTGCCGGCCCGGTCCTTTTTGTAACTCACACCACCATCAACCTTTTCCGGAATGGGCGCACCCTCGGTCGTGGCAAATGCCACCGGGTAAATCCGCACCGCCATCTCTTTTGCCCGCTGCACCATCTGTTCGGTGCGTGTGCCCAGGTCTTCACCATCGGTTACGAGAATCACCGCCTTTGCTGCAGAACCGGAATGAAAAAGGTCAAGCGCCACCTCAATCGCCCGTCCGAAATCGCTTCCTGGCACCGGCATCAGTTCCGGACTGATAATATCCAGAAACATCTTTGCTGCCTCAACATCGGTGGTCAGGGGACACAGGGCATAGGCATCCCCGGCAAACGCCACCACACCGACCGCATTGCCGGAAAGTTCATCAAAGAGCGCTGCCAGTTCGGTCTTTGCCCGTACCAGCCGGTTCGGCTTAACATCCTCTGCCAGCATTGACTTTGATGCATCCAGCGCCACCACCACCGCCATCCCCCGGCTCTTAAACATCTGCGGCCTCTCACCCCAGCGCGGTCGGGCAAGAGCAATAATAAACAGCGTCACACCGAGAAGCAAAAACACCTTTTTAACCGTGCTTAAACCCCGCCAGCGCTCGGAACTGATCCGGGACAAAAGCCCGTGGTCAATCGCCTTGAGCATCACCCGACGGTTCCGCCAGTCAAGAAGGAACAAAAACCCGATAATTACCGGCACCAGAAAAAGGAGATAGAGGTAGCCCGGTGCATCCCAGTTAATCATAGCACCCTCCTTAAGATTACCGCTCCTGCCCCAACCCCTGCCAGGCTGAAACCGAGGGTCAAAGCCAGCGGTAACCCTGCCCGTTCCTGATAAAGCGTCCAGCGCCGAACCTTGAATGTTGATGGCTCCAGGCGGTCAATCTCCTCATAAACCCGGCGCAGCGCCGCCGGGTCGGTGGCAAGAAAGAACCGCCCGCCGGTAATAGCAGCGATCTTCTGCAACGTCTCGGTGTTCACATCAACTTCCACCTGCACATACCGGCGCCCGAAAATCGGGTCATCAACCGGAAACGGCACCGGACCCTTACTGCCCACACCGATCGTATGAATCTTTATCCCCAGCGCCGCTGCGGTCTGGGCAGCGGTCAGGGGGTCAATATCACCGGTATTGTTCACCCCATCGGTTAAAAGGATGATTACCTTCTCCTTTGCCCGGGAGTCCCGCAACCGGGCGACCGCACTCGCAATACAGAGCCCGATTGCGGTTCCATCTTCCAGCATACCGAAATCCAGCCGGTCAATAATCTCCTGTAAAAGCCCGTGGTCAAGGGTCAGGGGACAGTGGGTCAAACTGGTCGCAGAGAAAACCACCAGCCCGATCCGGTCGCCACGGCGCCGGGACACAAACTCCTTTGCCATCTCCTTGGCAACGGTCAAACGGTTTTCGGGCAGAAAATCTGCTGCCTGCATGGAGCCGGAGATGTCCAGACAGAGCATAATGTCAATTCCGCGGGTCTCAACCTCTTCAAACTGCCTGCCCTTTTGCGGTCGGGCAAGTGCGATAACCCCGGTCAGAAGCGCCAGAGAATAAAACCCCAGCGGCACCTTTTGCAGGAAACGCTCCCAGCTTCCTGTCCCGGGTAACAGGGTCGTATCACTGAACCGCAACCCTGGTCTCCGCTTTTTTCCCTCCCACCACCACAGCAGGGGAATCAGAATTAACAGAAGAAAATAACCGGGATGGGCAAAATGCCACATCGGCTAACCCCCTTTACCCTGTTTTAATTCCTCTGCTAAAACCGGTTGCTCTTCCGGAATTGTCAGCGCAATCAACGCCCGCACCTCGTCCAGCAACCGCTCTGGTGCCGGCGGCACAAACTTGGCGTACTTCACCAGGTCAGCATTGAGAAAGAAGGCGCCAAAGCGCTCTACACCGGGCAGACGCCTGGTGCGCATCTCGCGCAGGATCTCACTGCTGGTCTGGTCAACCGCGGGAAAGCCAAACCGCCGGGTCAGATACCGTTTCACAATCTCCGAAACGGTATAATAGTAGCGCTTTAACTGCCCGGAACCAAGCCACTCCGCTACCGGGATCCGGGCCAGCGCCTGTTCTGCCTCCTCCCATGGTGTCAGAGTAACAACTGCACCCTCTTTCTCCGGGCGCCGGAAGAAAAACCGCCAGAGAAGAAAAACCAGCCCCAGCCCGGCGAGCGCACCAAGAAACACCCACAAGGGCAGAAGGTTGGGAAACTCCACCTGCGGGTTCAGGTCGTTAATGTCCTCCATTTTATCAGGCAGGACACTCTTTACCGTTAAAGCCAGAGAGTCTGAGGCGCTGGCAACAAGCCCGCTCACATCCCGATAGGTCACCAGAAAGGGCGGTAACTTCGCCTCACCCACCGCAAACACCGCCATGGTCAACTGGTACACCTCCAGCACAGTATCACCCTGATAGCGAATCGTCCTTTTCTGGTCGGTAACGACAAAATCGTCTGCCCGCTCGATAAACGGTGCTGATACCTCAATAGCCCGAGGATGCCGGACGGTCAGTTCCAGTTGCACCCGGTCACCGACCGTCAGCGGTGTTGCCCGGCGGTCAATCCGGCGCACCGCAACCCGCACCGGTCCATCCGAGACCACCAGGTAGGGCAACTTCACTGTGTCCTCTCCTGCTGCCCGCACTGTCCCCAATAACACCAGAAGGAGGACAAAAACAGTCACCAGCCGCATCATCCTATCGGTAGCGCCTTGCCCGCTCCTGAAAGAAGCGATGCAGTTTGACCGTAAAATCCTCATCACTCCACAGAGGAATAAAGTCCACACCCAGCCGTTTGAACAACCGCTCTATCTTCTCCCTTCTCTCCTCCCAGCGCCGGCGCAACACCTCCTGCACCCTCGGGTCAGCGGTATTCACCATAACCATCCTGCCCGTCTCCGCATCCTCAAACTCCACCCTGCCCATACCGGGCAAACCCGCCTCAGCCCGGTCATTGATACCAATCACCACCAGGTCATGCTGACGACTGGCAACCGCCAGAACCTGACTGAACCGCTCGTCTTCAAAACCGTTACCCAGAAGGTCAGAAATAAAAAACACAATCGCCCGGCGCTTGAGGATGTGCATCACAAACTCCAGTCCGGTAACCGGTGCTGTGCCCGGGCTTTGCGGCTGAAAATAAAGGACATCCCGCACCAGACGCAGGACATGGAACCGCCCCTTTGCCGGCGGCACAAAATGCTCAATCTTATCGGTAAAGAACACCAGCCCGACTTTGTCATTGTTCTTTATCGCAGAAAACGCCAGCGTTGCCCCGACCAGTGCTGAACTCTCCAGTTTCAGCATCCCCCTGGTGCCAAACCGGTTAGAACCCGAGGCATCAACCACCAGCAACACCATAAGCTCCCGCTCCTCGGCAAACTGTTTAACAAATGGTCTGCCAAAACGGGCGGTCAAACGCCAGTCAATTGTGCGCACATCATCGCCAATCTGATACTCCCGGACATCGGCAAACTCCACACCCCGGCCCTTGAAACTGGAGCGGTAGTCACCAGCAAACACCGTATTAACC
>CAKZPX010000231.1 GCA_937139435.1 uncultured bacterium | reverse complement strand
TTGCTATTTTGCACGGTTAAAATCTTAACCAGCGGAGTGGGTTCGGTCAAGGTAACACCAGTCCGAGGATGGCGCCGGCGATAATCAGAAAGATTGGTTCAATCCGGAACCGGAGCAGTAAAATCAAAGTGCTGACCGCAATCAGTACGGGTATGGGTGCGGTGATGGCGTTGCGGGCAAGAAAAACGGTTGATGTCAAAAGCATTTTTTTTTCAGTGAGCAGGCCACCACCGAGAAAAGACCGGATAAGCGGGCTGTTCTGCACCCGGTTGTAGGCAGAGATTAAGACAAGGAGCATCAGGGCCGAGGGGACAAAGGTGCCGATGGTGGCGATGAGTGCGCCCATCACCCCCATTACCCGGTAGCCGATGAATGCGGACATAATCGCCACCGGTCCGGGTGTCATCTGTCCCAGGGCAACCGCATCAACAAACTCCTTTGCTGTCAGCCACCCGCGCAGGGTTACCACCTCCTGATAGAGAAACGGTATCGCAGCAAACCCGCCACCAAAGATGACCGTGCCCATTTTGAAGAACACCAGCGCCAGTTCACCGGCGCGCGATATTAATGAAACCGGGGTCAATTCAGCGTTTTTTCCGAGCAGGAGGAAATAAGGCAGGATAGCGGAGAGGGTGTTTTTCTCTTTTTTTGACCAGTTCCGGGAGAGGACGATCCCGAGCACACCGCAGCCGAGCACCACCAGCAGGACATCACCTTTTAAGAACAGGGCGACAGCGGCGATGAGCGCGATAAGGGCGGTGCGCCAGTTTTTGATGTTCGCCCGACCAATAGACCAGGTTGCCCAGGCAAGAATGCCGACCACCACCGGCTGGATACCCTGGAAAACCTTCTCTATTATCGGGAAAGTGCCATAACGAAAGTACAGAAAACCGGCAAGACACATCAGGAGGAAACTGGGCAGGAGCAGGGCGACAGCGGCAACAACCATTCCTTTGATCCCGTGCAGTTTGAACCCGATGAACTCGGCATAGTTGGAGACAAACGGTCCGGGAAGCATCTGTCCCATCGCCACTCCGGTGGCGAGTTCTTCATCATTAATGAGTTTTCTCCGCTCGATAAATTCTCTCCGGATCAGGGCAAGCATACCCACTCCACCCCCGAACCCGATTGCACCAATTTTAGCGAAAGTTAAGGCGAGGGACTTTAATGTTATGCCGGGCGGGTCAGTGCTCCTTATTTCGCTCCCCCTTTGATTTTATACTATTAACAACCACAGGCAAGATTAGTTTTCTTTAAGGATGGAATCCAATGCCCGCTCCCAGGGAAAACGCCGGAAATGGATCGGGATAGAGCCATATCAAACCGGAGGTGACATTGCCACTGAGAAAAAGGGTGAGCTTCTGGTTAAGGGGCAGGTTGCCGATTAAATCCAGTGCCACGCCACGTGTTCCGATGCCGATACCAGCGGTGAGATAGCGGTTAAAGTCATGGAGATATTTCAGGTCAGCGATTGATGGGTAACCCAGGGTAAACAGGAGCGCGCCCTGCCTGCTGGTGCGAACCTGGGCACCAACCTGCACATCGTAGATGATTGGTTTGTATGATGATTCTTCCGGTTCGGTGAGCCATCTTCCGGTTCCGACCGAACCCTGGAATACCAGCCCTAACCGCTCGGACAGTCCGTAGCGGAAGCCCAGTGTGCCTAAAATGTCGCTATAGTAATCGAGATAAGGTGGTCGGATGTTGCCGACCGGCTGGGTGCCAGAACCTGTCCAGCCGGTGCTGACCGCTAAACCACCGATGAGTGAGGGACCGGTGGTTATCTCGGCCCGGTTATAAACCGGAACCGAGCAGGAGACAAGGAGCAGAATAGTTACGCCCGATAAGATTACCCAACGTATCATAGCACCTCTCCTTTTTATTTTTCCCCGGCCTTACTTTACTACCCGTATTAGTGCTCCGGGCACGGGTAGTGAGCCCCGGGATTTTTCTTTGCCCTGCTGGAGGATTGACCCGGTGTTGGTCAGTGCCGGAGGAGATTGAAAGTTACTTGATTGATGCCGATGTCAGTTCGCCGTGCATCGTGAAGTTATAACCCATGAATGACCATTCCGAATGGACCCGTACCATTCCCACCCGATTGGCATACCATATATAAATTTCTTCGTCCGTCCCGGTCTCGCGCTGTTTAATCTTCCAGGTTTTCTTATAGGTGCCAGCAGCAACCGTGACATCTTCCTGGTCCATTACCTCAGCAAGGATTTCCTCGGCGATATGCCAGATTTTGCCCTTTGCCAGTGGCAGGACAAGGATTGTGTCCGGTTCGGTATCGTCTTTACTATCATAATCCAGCACCGCATTGCCCGTTTCCCGGACATAATTGGTCTCAACCACGGTAAAGGTGCTTTCTCTGGGAATTTTAATGGTGTTGATGGTGGTGGTGATCATCTCAATTGCATCCTCGCCCGAATGCAGTTTGTCCTTCCTGTTGGCGAGGGTGGTCATCTGCATCGTCTGGACAGTGTCAGCGGTGCCATCGGTTGATGACATCAGGACAAACATCCGGTAATTCCAGTTACTGCCGACCGAGGTCGGGTAGTAATCATCCACTCCACCCGGACAGTTGAGGAGGGAAAGTGCTGCTAACATCAGAGCGGGAACGAAAACTCTTTTCAATTGCGCCTCATTTTGCTAGATAGTATAAATGATTACTGAGTGTGTCAAGCATTTCTTGTCAAACAGCGGAATTCCACTATATTTCTCCTGATGCCCGCCGAGAAAATAGCAGAAGTGCTACCGGAGAGCAGGGATATGACCGCGGTTTACCCCGGGGAAAGAGAGACCGGCAGGGTGCTGGTTACCGGTGGTGCCGGTTATATTGGCAGTGTGATGACAAAACTGCTCCTTGATGCCGGTTATGAGGTAACGGTAATTGATAACCTTGTTAACGGACACCGGTCAGCGGTTGTTCCGCCAGCCAAACTGGTGCTGGGCGATATCGGCGACGAGCACCTGCTTGATGATATCCTTTCTAAGGAAAGGTTTGAATGTGTTCTCCACTTTGCTGGTCTGATTGTTGTGCCGGAGTCGGTGACCAGACCGGACATTTACTTTGAAAACAATGTTGCCCGGGGGGTGAAACTGCTTAATGCGGTTTGCCGGAACAGGGTGCCGAAGTTTGTCTTCTCCTCCACCGCTGCGGTCTATGGCACACCCCGGAAGGTGCCAATTACGGAAGAAGACCCGCTTTTTCCTGAGAGTCCGTATGGCGATACCAAGCGGTTGTTTGAAGAGTTGCTTAAAGCCTACAGCCGTGCCTTTGGTCTGCGCTATTGTATTCTGCGCTACTTCAATGTTGCTGGTGCCTATGCCGGTCTGGGTGAAGACCATTGCCCGGAGACCCATCTGATTCCAGGAATTTTACGCTCGGTATTGCACCAGGAGGAAAAGTTCCAGATTTATGGTGATGACTATCCGACAAAAGATGGCACCTGTGTGCGCGACTACATCCACGTCTATGACCTCTGCTTCGCCCATCTTTTGGCGATGCGGGCGTTAAACAACGAGAACCTTATTTATAACTTAGGTTCCGAGACAGGCTATACGGTCAAAGAGGTTTTTGCCACTGCGGAAAAGGTGGTGGGAGAGAAGATTCCCTTTGAGATTGCTCGCCGGCGACCGGGCGATGTGCCGGTCTTGATCGCCTCATCAGAAAAGATAAAAAGGGAACTGGGCTGGAGACCGCAGAAGAGTCTGGAAGACATGGTGCGCGATGCCTGGGAATGGCACCAGACACACCCGCACGGGTATCCGGATTAAGCAAGTAATATTTTTTCCGAAAAGCGCGGAGTGCGGAGCGGTAATTCGGTGCCTGATTTTGTCCTGTTTAGATGGGTATGCCTCTGGATAGTCCCGGGGGTTCTCGGGTGTTTGTCTGTAAAGGTGAGGG
>CAKZPX010000230.1 GCA_937139435.1 uncultured bacterium | reverse complement strand
GTATCCGACCATCAGCAATTCTCCGCAGACTGTCAATCGGGATATTCCTCTCCTGACTCACCACTTGAAGAAACTGCTCATAGACATCACTCACCACGTCTTGCAGCAACCTCCGATCGGTTTCAGTCATATCCCGAAACGGTGAACCAACATCTTTTGCCTCTCTTGATTTAATTACTTCTACTTTCATCCCAAGTTTATCCAGTAACCCACGAATAATCGGCAATTCCATTATCACACCGATTGAACCGGTAAGCGTACCCGGATTGGCGACGATAACTGTAGCTGGTGCGGAGATATAATAACCACCCGACGCCGCCACAGTACCCATTGACACAACAACCGGTTTACCCGTCTCACCGATGCGCCGGATCTCGGAATAAATCTCATGAGCAGCAGTTACACCACCACCCGGGCTTTCTACACGCACCAGAATCCCCTTCACCTGAGAGTTTTTGTCCAGTGCTTTCAACTGCCGAACCGTCTCCCGGGAATCAACTATCGTCCCTTTAATGGTGATATAACCCAGTGCTGAACCACGACCGCCCCGCAGGTCGTCATTTAAATTGCTGATAATAAAAAAAGTGGTTAACACCGATGTAACCAGAACGCCAATCACAATAATGATAATTAATGTCTGGCGGCTCATAAAAATTTAAATGGGCCCTAGTGGACTCGAACCACTGGCCCCTGCGTTATCAGCACAGTGCTCTACCACCTGAGCTAAGGGCCCATTTGTTGGAATGATAATTAAAAAATAGCCTATGTCAAGCACGTTTCAATCGCCAGCCATCACGGGTATCCTCAACTATCCAGCCCTGGCTAAAGATCTCCTTCCGCAATTGGTCCGCCTTTACCCAGTCCTTTGCCCGCCGTGCTGCCTCCCGCTCCTCCGCCAGTCTACGCACCGGCAATGGTGCATCCTCGGCCACTCCCAGCCTTAAACCCAAAACCCGGTCAAACTCCAGAAGCAGTTCCCAGGCGTTGCGGTCCTGGCGCCGGTTCCCCTCCCGAACCAGTTCCCAGACCACCGCCATCGCCTGCGGCATATTCAGATCGTCCGCAACCGCCGACTGAAAATCTTTTCTTAAGGTGTCCAGCCATACCCTATCCGCACCGGCAGACCAGTTCTGGGCATTTAATCCCAGTTCGCGCAGACCACGCAACCCGTGCTGTGCTGCTACCAGCGCCTCGCTCGTGAAATTCAGGGGCATCCGGTAGTGTGCGGTATGACAGAGATAACGAAAAGCAAGTGGCTCAACCCCCTGTTCCATCAGTGTAGATATGGTAATGATATTACCCTCGGACTTGCCCATCCGGGAATCACCTAACTGCAAAAATGCGTTGTGCATCCAGTAGTGCACCACCTCTTTACCGGTGGCGGCAAAATTCTGCGCCCGCTCATTAGTATGATGCACCGGAATGTGGTCGATTCCACCGGTATGGATATCAAACTCCTCACCCAGATAGCACATTGACATCGCCGAACATTCTATATGCCAGCCCGGGAATCCCCTGCCCCAGGGTGAATCCCACTGCATCAGATGCTTGGGCTGATTGGTAATCCAGAGGGCAAAATCGGACGGGTTTCTTCTTTCCGGATCAACCTCAACCCTTGCCCCGGCCCGCTGCTCTTCAAGATTTAATCTGCCCAACCGCCAGTAATCCGGATACCTGCTGGTGTCAAAAATCAAACCCACGCTGGTTCGGTAAGTAAAACCATTCTTCTCTATCCGCTTGATCAGTTCTATCATATCTGGAATATGCTCGGTTGCCCGACACACCACTGTCGGTTTAAGGATGTTCAGACGTTCGGCATCACGGAAAAATGCCTCCTCATAAAATCGGGCAATCTCCTGCGGTGTCCGACCCTCTCTTTTTGCTCCCGCCTCCAGTTTGTCCTCGCCCAGATCATCATCCGTTGTCAGATGACCAACATCGGTGATGTTCATCACATGGCGTACCTCAAAACCAAGATACTCCAGCACCCGGCGCAGGGTATCGGCAAATACATAGGCACGAAAGTTACCAACATGAGCAAACCAGTATACAGTCGGACCGCAGGTATAAATCTTCACCCTGCCCGGCTCCACCGGTACAAGTTCTTCTTTCTTTCTTGTGAGGGTATTAAAAACCTTCATCATCCCCCGCCATTCTACGGGAAATTGGAAGATGGTCAAGATGTCGGTTACAATTCATAAATCGCCCGGTGGACAGATTGGGGTGCGGGCGAGGGCGGAAAGGTTAAAATCATCTGCTCCAAATCTTTGATAACGTTCAAAACCCGCCGCAGCAATCATCGCCGCATTGTCGGTACAATAGCCCACCCGGGGAACAAGTAAACGGAATCCCATTCGCTGTGCCAGAAGTCCGATCTGTTCCCTTAAATAACCGTTTGCCGCAACACCGCCGGCCACGCCCACCACGCTCAACCCGGTTTGCTTCACCGCCTGTTCCACCCTTCTAACAACCGCCCGCACCGCTGCCACCTGAAACGAAGCAGCAACATCCGCTCTTACCACTTCTGGATGGTCGCGGAGGTAATAAAGCACCGCGGTTTTAAGTCCGGAAAAACTGAAATCCAAACCACCCGGGTCTGGCACCGGAAAATCAATCACCGCTCTACCACCGCCTGCCAGTTTCTCTATCTCTCTGCCACCAGGATAGGGTAAACCCAGTAACTTCGCCACCTTGTCAAACGCCTCGCCACAGGCATCATCAACTGTGGACCCCAGTTCCTCATATTCACACCAGTTACTGACAATTAATAGTTCGGTATGTCCACCCGAAAGGATTACACCTAAAAAGGGCGGTTTTAAATCCGGATACTCCAGCCGGATGGCAAAGATATGCCCTTCCAGATGATTTACCCCAACAAACGGTATCCCTAAACCGTAACTTAACCCCTTGGCAAAGGGCAACCCCACCAGGAGCGCACCCAGCAACCCCGGGGCATAGGTAGCCGCGACCAGGTCAATACGGGACACATCCAGCCCCGCCTTATCAAGCGCTTCATTGACCACCGGTAATATCAACCGGACATGTGCCCTTGCCGCCAGTTCGGGCACAACTCCACCGTAAAGCGAATGAACCAGCTGGGAGGAGACAACACTGGAAAGCACATTCACGCCATCACGAACCACACTGGCAGCGGTCTCGTCGCAGGACGTTTCAATCCCGAGGCAGAAGAAACTCATCTGACACTAACATCAAACAGCAGCGGTTCAATTTTGACCAAACGCAACCGCTCCGGCAACAGGACATCTGCTGCCAGCCGGTACTCACCGGACTGTAAACCGGCAATTTTAATCTGAACATTAATATCTGAGGGCTTCAAGGATTCAATCCGGTCTGCCGGACCAGCAATCGCCACCTGCGCTTCGGAAGGTCTAACCTGAACATCAAATGTGGGTGGAGCAACAACCTGCACCGGCACACCAAGGAATATCCTTGCCACCTCCTTTTCCAGCACCACCACAACATCAACCGATTCTGGCACGCAGGAAAACCCTCCCACCGCTGGCACCAGTACCCGCAACCGCCGGCTCTCGCCACTACGAACCGTAGTCAAATCCAGTGTCTCGGTAAAAACCTTTTCGTAACTGTCTAATTTTTCTGCTGGTCCGAACAATCGGACCTTTTCCTTTACCTGAATCTCTGCCACCATCATCCCGGCTGGAGTATGCCCCCGGGTCGGAACCGATACCACAACCTCTCTTGTCCGTGCCGGATCCAATTTCACCTCAATCACCTCCGGCTCTATT
>CAKZPX010000229.1 GCA_937139435.1 uncultured bacterium | reverse complement strand
CCGGGAAAATAAAACTCCTCCGGTCTCACAACCCGCCACGCCTCAATTTCATCACCCTGTATCCGCTCCACACCATCAATAAACAGAAATGGCTCACGATGTGGAAGAAATTCTTTTACATCAATATCAACCGCCACTTATAACCTCCTTTTTCGCCATCTCTGCTAACATTCTTACCAGTCTTAAATTCAACCTGTGCCCGGGATTAAAGGCAACTATCTCTGCCTGCAAACCCCAGCCGATAAGAGCAAGGTCACCAATTAAGTCCAGAACCTTATGCCGGCAGGGCTCGTCTGGAAACCGCCAGTTAACAGGAAAGAGCCAGGAACCAGATTTTTCTAACTTGAAGCGCAATCGCCATCTCCGCACCAGCGCCTCAGAACCCGGTCCAAATGTTCTTGCTGGCGCGATATTGTTAACAAAAAAAACCGGTGAAACCTGACAGGAAAAAAACTGCATCCTTTCTGTCCCGGGTAATGAGAAAATGCAACTTATCCGCAACCCTTTCTCGACTGGCAGGGCAATAACAAACCGCCCCTTTTCTTCCACACCAACCGGCACCGACAATCTTAAAACCCGCTTCTGGTTTCTTATCCCCGTGTAAAAACCCAGCCTCTGCAGTAAGTGCACAAACGGCAGTGCACTGCCATCAGCAATCGGCATCTCCTCGCTCATGACCACAATATCGCTCACCCCTAAACCGCAACAGGCAGAAAGAAAATGCTCAACCATCTTCACTTTTGTTTTGCCCTTTACCAGCATGGTGCAGTTTCCCCCTGCCCGGGCATACTCCGGTGTTGCCGGCACACCGTTAATCACTATCCCGGAGCCCGGTGCCCCTGGCACTATCTTTAATCTAACCCGCCTGCCGGTCTCCCAGCCAGCACCCCGCAACTCTCCTGCCTGCCTGATCGCTCCTGCCATTTTTACTATTCAACCCTGTCGCGTCCAAAAATTTGCCACAGTCGTGCCCAGAATCGGCACATCTGCTCATAGGGGCGGGCAGGAATCCCCCAGTAGCGGCTATCAGGAGGCACAGAACGAAAAACCGCTGACTTAGCATAAATTATACTCCCCGCCCCGATTTCAATATGGTCTTTAATACCAGTCTGTCCTGCAATAATCACCCGGTCGCCGATTATCGCACTGCCGGCGACCCCAGTCTGCGCGACAATAATACAGTTCCTGCCAATTTTAACATTGTGTCCGATGTGCACCAGGGCATCTATCTTTGTTCCCTGTCCGATCCTTGTCTCCCGACCTGGCTTTGCCCGCGCAATAGTAACATTGGGGCCGATCTCAACATCATCTTCCACTATCACCCATCCAGAATGCTCAAGCCGGCGGTAAACATCACCGTCCCGCTCGTAGCCAAAACCTTCCCAGCCCAGAACTGCACCAGGACCAATCCGCACCCGGGCACCAATCTTCACCCGCTGGTAGATACAGACATTGGCACCGATAACCGTTTCTGGACCTATCTCGGTCTCCGGTCCGATGTAGACAAAAGGACCGATATCAACCGAGTCCGCAACCCTTGCCCGGGGATCAATCCAGTAATTCATGATTAAGAACAGAAATTATGGCTTACGGTGTAACACTGGAATAGAGAACCTGCACCACACTGCTCACCCGTTCCCTCAACACCTCAACCCTTTCTGCCTCCCCTTCCTGAGACTTAACCAGCATCCCAGTTCGCACATCAATAATACTCAACTTAAACTGAATTCGGCGCTCTCGTTTCATACATTCCCCAAAGATACAGTAATCAGCATCCAGTGTCCGCGCCACATCCAGCGCCTGTTCCATCTGCACATCACGGGGCAGATACCCCCTGATCTGCACCACCTCGTCCACCCGTCGGTCAGGAATCATCTCTACCCTGGGCTTGGCACTGAGCAGCGAGTTAACAAATGTCCGGATCTGCGTGCCAACCCGTTCCCGCTGTGCTTCATCATTTATCTCCACAATCGGCATAATTGCATAAACTACCTTTACCGGTCCGGTGGTCGCAATCGGCGCATAGCGCCGGTTCAACTCTTCCAGAACCAGTTGTGTTAAATCCAGCCCAACCTCAGCAAAAATCACCCCTGCCTTGCTCGCATCCAGAACCAGGGCAAAACCTTCGTTCTGTGCTACCCTCTGCACCGCCGAATCAATCTTCTGCACAATAGGAGCGATCAACTCCTGATTCTTCCGTTCAATCCTTCCCCCCTTTCCGTAAACCTCGCTTAGAAAATTATCATACCGTCGCTTTCTGCTCTCTACCTCTGCCATCTTCGCCCGCTTCCCCTCCTCAGAAAGACCCAGCTGCTGGGACTCATACTCCTCTTTTGCCAGTTCATACTCTTGGCGTAAAGAGTCTGCCTTCGCCTCAAATTTTTTAATAAACTCGTCCAGTTCGCGCTTTGCCGCCTTTGCCTCCTCGTATTCCGCAATAACCCGCTCGGAATTGACATACCCAACCTTAAACTCCTTACCCATCATAACTGCCACCATCACACCCAGCAACCCAGCCGCTATCCCAACTCCGGTCCTTTTCTCTATCCTACTGCTAATTCTGAACATATCACCTCCTCCATAACGCTACCAACTAATCTTCCGTCTCCCTCCATTCTTTCAATCTTCACCCGCACTATCTCCTTTATACTCTTTCCAGAGAGAGGTGGCGCTGAAATCCTACCAGGCATCCCGGCACATTCTGCACACCACACCCGCAGATAATTATCGGTCAATACCTTTGCTCCGGGTTCCAGCACCGCCTCCCGCACCGAACCAATAAACCGTCGGACATAATCCTGACGCCGCTCATCAGAAAACCGGCGCAACTCTGCCACCCGTTCCGCCTTCACCGCTGCCGGCACCGGGTCACCGAGCCCAAATGCTGGGGTTCCTGGTCTGGGAGAATATGGGAAAACATGGAGATAATTAACCGACACCGAGCGCAAAAACTCTAATGTGTGGTAAAACGACCGCTCATCCTCACCTGGAAAACCAACAATCACATCGGCACCGATATTTGCCTCGGGCTTAACCTGTAAAATCCGCTTCAGAAGCCGGAGATAATCGGTTGGTCCATATCTCCTGCCCATTAACCTCAATAACCCTTCATCACCGCTCTGTAACGGAATATGAAAATGGGCGCACACCCGTTCATCACCGATCACCGTCAACAACTCCTCATCAAACCGGTCGGGTTCTATTGAGGCAAGCCGGATACGAAACCTGCCGGGTGTTCTTAAAAGTGTAGTCAACAACCGCGCAAGCCCCTGCCCGGCATCATCATACATCCCCAGATTCAAACCGGTAAGCACCACCTCAAAAAAACCGTTAGCGAGCAACTCTCTGAATCGCTCCTGCACCTGATTAATCGGAAGCGAAATCGGCTTGCCCCGCAACCTGCTGACAACACAGTAACCGCAACTCTGGGAACAACCATCCTGCACCTTG
>CAKZPX010000228.1 GCA_937139435.1 uncultured bacterium | reverse complement strand
CCAGGATACATAAACCGGTGCCTCATAACCGGGCACCAGCCTTTTATATGAATTGACCCACTGGTTGGTAACAGCGGTAATCTCGGGTGCATACTTCAGTAATCCGGCGATGAAATGCTGACACACCAGAGAAAGGTTCAGGGTGTCTTTTCGGGAGAAGAAGGCGTTGCGTCCATTACGGAAAAGGGAGAGATGGGTATGCATCCCGGAGCCGTTAATTCCGAATACCGGTTTGGGCATAAAACTGCAGTGAATGTTGTGCAACTTCGCCACCTGCCGGGCAACAAATCGGCAGGTCATTACATTGTCCGCCATGGTCAGGGCATCGGTATAACGCAGGTCAATCTCGTGCTGGCTGGGTGATACTTCATGATGACTGTATTCCACCTTGACCCCCAGTCGTTCCAGGGCGTTGATTGTGTCTTCACGCACCTGCTCGGGTACAGCGGTTGGCGTCAGGTCAAAATAGCCACCCTGGTCTAAAAGTTCTGCCCGGTCCGAAGAGCGGAAGTAAAAGCATTCCATTTCGCAACCGGTATAAACCGAAAACCCCAGTTGCTTTGCCCTTTCCAGTGTTCGGCGCAAGACCCGGCGCGGGTCAAAATCAACCGGTTTACCCTGGGGTGTGAAAACATCGCAAAAGAACCGGGCTCCTTTTTCACCGTGGACATCCCAGGCCAGGATGGCAAATGTGTTCGGGTCGGGCTTGATTACCATATCCGATTCTTCAATGCGGGCAAAGCCCTCAATTGATGAGCCGTCAAACGCCAGTCCGTGTTCTAACGCCCGGTTGAGTTCCTGGGCAGAGATGGTGACGCCCTTAAGAAAACCGAGCACATCGGTAAACCATAGCTGGATGAACCGCACCCTTTCCTTTTTTATTTTCTGAGCAAGCGTCATCGCGCTCCCTCCTTTTTTATAGTTATCTGCTGGTCTCCTTAATTCAGAACTACCACCCTGGTCATAAACGCCCCTCTACCGTTTTCCCGGATAAAGTAAACACCATTGGCGGTTCTTCTTGTATCCCAGTAAACAACGCCTTCCCGTCCTCCGGGCTTTAATTTCGCCACCTCCCGTCCCAGTCGGTCGTAGATGGATAGCACCGCACCGGGCACCGGTGTCCTTAAATAAATTCGGGCAACACCCCGCACCGGGCTGGGGCAGAAGATACCGTAAGCGGGTGATAACGGTTTATTTTCTGTCTCTTTTACTCCGGTTGGCTCAACGGTGGTAAATTTTATCGCCCGACCCGGCATAATCGGTGCCGCTCCGGGTGTGTATGTACCGTTATAAAGTACCTGAAGACCGATCTGGCGTATCGGGTCCTGAATACCGACGGTGGAGCTGGTGTAACCATTGGCGGTCTGGTATTGAAATACGATGACATTGTCGCCGGTGGGTGATGCTACGGTGGTGTCATATATCAAGACCTGAAACTTATCCCGCAGGGTACGCGGGTTGTAATAATAGACGCTGTCATACTCAATTATCAGCCGGTGGTTAATGGTATCATAGTAGTAGTAAACAAATCCGGAGTTGTTGTAATCCGGATAAAGGTCATCCCAGTTGACCGCAATCACACCTGGTGGTGCGGAACTGCCGGGCAGGGGCTGATTGGTGTAGTTGGGCTGGCGATAAAACCCCGGACACAGCCAGCCATCAGCCGAGATGGAAAGCGAGTCGTATTCCTGACCGTAAAAGCGCAAGGGTCCAAAGCCCGGCGGCAGGGGTATAACTCTGACACTGTCATTATGGGGATAGACCAGCCGGGTGCCAAGCCGGTTGATCTCCACCCATTCATATACCGGGTGTTGCGCATAGCCGGTGTCAATGTCATCATAAGCCCAGTAGCGTGGTGGCCAGCGGGGTCCGTCTGGAATCGGGTCGGTGATCAGATATTGTCCGATCTTCAGGCGCAGGCTGGTCTGATAGGTGCTTTCTGTTGCTGCAATTGTCAGGGTGAAGGTTGCCTCGTGCTCCCGGGGTGTATTTGCGGCGGCGTAAAGAGAATAGGGCAGGGCGTTTACCGCAGTATCACCGCCAGCGATATCACCAAAGAAGGCGCTGTCATGATAAATGGTAACAAAGGTGTCGGTTGTTGTCAGCCGGGCAAACACATTGTGCGCACCAGCGGTGCCAAAGTTCTTTATAGTAAGATAAACTCCGACACTCTCACCGGGGTCCCAGAAGGAGTTGTTGTTGCCACCGGCATCGTCAATCCGGCTGGCAAGTAGCCCGAGCAGGGGCATATTAGATGGTAACGGTTCACCCAGGGTTGCCAGTGCTGCAATACCTGCCCGGGTAACCTGGGTGCAGAAGTCGTTATTGTTATATCCGGCGCCGATTGAATCACCGGGTGTATGGTACCAGGGGTTAACCGGCCAGAAGTCCTCAATGCCGCAGAAGGCTAAGTAGCCGTTGTCCCAGAATGGTCCGTGGTCGGAGTTCTGGTTGTCGTTGACCATTCGCTTGTAAATGGGCAGGGTTGCATAGGTGTCAGCGATTGCGGTAAACCAGTCAACAAATGGCTCGCAGGGAGGGTTGGCAATTTTGCCCAGGACATCAAGGTTTTCTGGTGCGGCATCAACATAGCCGATCATATCAAAGTTGAGCACACCGAGGATGGAATCACCGCGCATGCGTGCCTCCTGGGCATAGTATTGACTGCCAAAAAGTCCAAACTCTTCACCGGAAAAGGCGATAAAACGCAGGTCATGCCGAAATTGATATCCCTGAGTTACCCTTGCTGCCTCCAGGACCGCCGCGGTGCCCGAGGCGTTATCGTCAGCACCAGGGGCATTGCTCGGGGCATAGGAGTCAAAATGTCCGCAGATTATCGCATAGGGGTTGCGCTGACCGGATGTGCCGTATTTAATCCCGATCACATTTGGCGCATGTCCGGTGGTGTGATTCTGCATGATTACCGTATCGCAGCCATAGGCAATAAACTTCTGTCTTATCCACTGCGCTGCTGCCCGACAGGAGTCTGATGTTGAGTAGCGGGTGCGATATCTCTGGAGCCGGCGCACATAGGAAAGCACCGAATCCGGCGATACCAGTGCGACCATTTGCTCAATCAACGGGTTGGTGGTAACCGGTGGCAATTGCACCTTTATCGGCTTAAACACCCAGCCGTCAAGAGTTAACCTCGCCCGCAGGGCGGGTAACTCCATAAACCTTTCAAACGCTTCTGGCTTAACCGCCACAAGGTATTCGGTGCCATCAAAGTCAATGATTGTTGCCACCCGGGTAAGGGCTGCCTGATTGCTCCAGTCAATAAGCCGGACACGATAATAAACTTTTTCTTCGGGATTGACGTCCAGCACCAGTCCGCGAAAAGTTTCTAATACCGGGTGCTGCCGGTCAGAACCAATGACCAGTACACCGTTATCGGTCTGCCCGATAACCCGGAACATACTGGCAAGCGCTTCTGGTTGAACATCAGGCACAATCGCCAGAAATTCATAACCAGACAGGGCGCTAACAATCGCCGCAAAAAAGACGAAAAACTTTTTCATAATTTATCTCCTTTTTTTGTCCATGGTTAAATTCACTATCTAATAATTTTACTCTAATTATCTTCCCGGGCAAGGTTATGCACCGGTGAGGCAGGAGACAGTTTTAACGATGCGGGAGAACGATAATGGTAGTTAGCCCGAGTAGGCGGGGATAACAGCCGGGTCAGATGGAACAATGGCAAATCGGGCGAAGGGATATGAAGCAGGATACGATGTTACACCGGGATTTGACCCGGATATTATATTGAGGGTTAAGTTCAGGGTTATCCCCGGTACTGTCCCGGGGATAACCACGGGTTGCCCTCTTGGCAGACACCAGCAGGTGATGGTTTTGATTATAACTATCTGTAAATAAATGTGTTATCGTCAAGCACCCGGGGACAAGCATCAGGCTGGCAGGGGGAATCAGGGCAGAATAATTGGTCAAGCAGGGGTTTTTTAACAATAACTTATTATTTTACAAAGATTTACAACATTATAACCCGTTGTTTTTCTTTGGTTGTAGAGGTGTGTTCCTCTTGACAAGTGCGATTAATTATAGTATATTGTTGTGCTAATGGGGTTTAACAATCGCCCCGGTTGTGAGGCAGAAGAAAAGAAAACCAGACCCCTGGTTTCAGTAATTGTCCCGGCTTACAATGAGGTTGATAATATTGAGCCATTGCTCGCAGAACTGGCAGAAAAACTGGACGATAATTATGAAGTGATTCTGGTTGATGATGGCTCAACTGATGGCACATTTAACAAAGCCCGGTCGCTGTGTGAAAAGTATCCGTTTCTCCGGGTGCAGCGTCTGGCAAAAAACAGCGGCAAGACCGCGGCAATTGTTGCCGGGTTTCGCCTTGCCCGGGGTGATTTTATTTCCATATTTGATGCTGACCTGCAGTTTTCGGCTGAGGACATCCGGCTGCAGGTGGAGGTTCTGGAAAAGGGTTATGACCTTGTCGCCGGGCGCAAGGTGGGCAGGTATGAGAAGCGGACCGTCTCAGCAGTCTACAACTGGCTGGCGAGAAAACTGTTTCGCCTGTCGGTGCACGACATCAATGCGCTGAAAACCTTTCGGCGCGAGGTGCTGGAGGGGATGCCGCTGCGCAAAGACTGGCATCGTTATATTGTCCCGCTCGCTGCCCAGCGGGGATTTTCCATTGTTGAGACACCGGTAGAACTGCGTCCCCGTTATGCGGGCAAACCAAAATACTCCAGCCCCTGGCGGATTGTTATCGGATTCCTTGACCTGTTAGCGGTCGGGTTTCAGGTGTCGTTTATGCGCAAACCACTGCTTTACTTTGGCACCCTGGCACTCTGCAACCTTGTTGCCGGATTTATCGTCGGGCTGATTGCGGTCGTCCTCCGGCTTCTCGGTCACGGGTTCCGACCGCTCCTTTATCTGGTTATCCTGTTTATTCTTGCCGGGCTGCTCCTGTTTGCTGCCGGCTTTCTGGGCGAAGCGGTCGCATCGTTAAATGACCGTCTGGAACAGCTGGAAAGAGCACTTGCCGGGCGGAACGATGAGGAAAAAAGGCGTGAAAGGTGAGCCGTTCTGCCCAGACAACACTGCGCCTGATTGTCTCCTTCGG
>CAKZPX010000227.1 GCA_937139435.1 uncultured bacterium | reverse complement strand
GATAATATATCGTGGCATTATCCAATGCCCGGTGCCAATACTACACCCTGGCAGCTGGAGGGGACAATCCTCGGGTTAGAAGACTTAGGTTATAAAGACCTGGTGGTTGTGCAGAATAAGACGGTGGTTATTGACACGCATAAGGGCGAGGATTTGAATCGTTATGTGCCAATCTTTCAGCGCTGCGGCATCCCGGTGCTGTACAATTTTAAGGATTCGGATATGAAATGGATTCCGTTTCAGCCGAAGGCAAAGATGCTGGCGCTGAACCACATTTATCCTGAGGGTTTGCGGATTCCGGACTATTTTATCGGGAAGAATATCGTCCATCTGCCAACTGTGAAGTGTCACATCTATACCACCACCACCGGTGCGATGAAGAATGCGTTTGGTGGGTTGCTGTCAACTCATCGGCACTATACCCATACCTGGATTCACGAGACCCTGGTTGACCTGCTGGCAATTCAGAAGGAGATTCATCCGGGAATTTTTGCTGTGATGGATGGGACAACTGCGGGGGATGGTCCAGGACCGAGAACGGTGCGACCGGTGGTGAAGAATGTGATTCTGGCGTCTGCCGACCAGGTGGCGATTGATGCGGTGGCAGCGAAGATGATGGGTTTTGACCCGATGGGGATTAAATATATCAGGCTGGCGCATGAACAGGGGCTGGGGGTTGGTGATATTCGGGAAATTGAGGTGGTTGGTGATGATGTTAGTAATGAGAACTGGGGTTTCAGTGTTGGCTGGAACTTCCATCGGTTTCTGGGCTGGCTTTCCTGGTATGGTCCAACCCAGTTTCTCCAGAAGTTAATCTTTCGCACCTGGCTGGTGAACATACCGATTTTTATCTCCGAGTTCAATCATGATTTTATCCACTGGCCATTTAAAGAGCGGAAGGTCTTTGAGCGCTGGAAGCGGGAAACCGGCTGGGGCAGGTTGTTTCAGGAGTACGAGAAAAAGGGCTGTTTGCTCCATTAACAGCTCCGACTATCCGGCTGATTAATTTTTATGTTTCCGGTAATGATGGCGGTTGGTGCTCTGGGACTGGTGTCCCAGGTGGTGATGTTGCGCGAGCTATTTGCGGTATTTGCCGGGAATGAGGTCTCCAGCGGGATTTTACTGGCGCTCTGGTTACTCTGCGAAGGGCTGGGTGGTTTTTCTGCCGGGCGGATTAAGGCGATCAGGGCGGAGACGCGCTGGAACTGGTTTTTTGGTTGCGGGCTGGTTTCAGCGTTGAGTTCACTCGGCGGGGTGGTACTGGTGATTTTGTGCCGGCGGCTATTCGGGTTATTGCCCACTGAGAGTGTTAATCTCTTTGTCCTTACCGGAATTACGCTGGCGGTGGTATTTTTGCCCGCCGCAACGCACGGCGGGCTTTTTGTTTTCGGTTCTATGGTCTGGAGCAGCAGTGTCGATGAGAGCGGTGTTGCGCGGGTCTATTTTTATGAGGGGGCGGGCACAGTGCTGGCAGCGATATTCTGCTATTTCTTTTTGCTTTCCCGGGTGCCCGGGCTGGTGATTGTCGGACTATTTGCCGGTCTGGTTCTGGTGACCCTTGTACTCTTAAGTGCTCGGTGGTGGCAGAGGTGGTTACCGGGGATACTGGCGGTTTTCTTTTTCGGGCTGGTTTTTGGACCGAATCAGGAAATAGAAAGGCGGTTGTGGGAGTTAAACTGGCAGGGACAGCGGGTTCTCAAGGTGCAGGATTCGCCTTATGCCAAGGTGGTAACTTTGGAAAGGGAGGGACAGTACCAGGTGCTTTATGATGGGGTGGAGGTGCTTTCCCTGCCGGTGGTTGATGTTGCCGGTATTGAGGAGATGGCGAATGTGCCCTTGCTTTTTGTGTCCGGGGCAAGACGGATTCTGGTGCTCGGTCCGGGTTTGGGAGGGCTGGTTGCTGAATTACTGCGCCGGGATGTGGAGGAGGTAACCGTAGTATTTAACGACCGGGTGCTTTTTGAGGAGCTGCGGCGGGCAGGCGGTCGTCTGGTGAGCGGAGAAATTTCTGACCCGAGGGTGCGGGTGGTGATTGATGACCCACGGCGTTTTCTTACTCAGGAGAAAAATGGTTTTGACCTGATTTTACTTACCAGTCCAGCACCAGGGAATCTGGCAGAGAACCGGTTGTTCAGCAGGGAGTTCTTTCAGTTGTGCCAGCGCCG
>CAKZPX010000226.1 GCA_937139435.1 uncultured bacterium | reverse complement strand
AAAGACCGTCCCGGAGAGAGCACCGTAGACACCGTCATCAAGGTAATACCAGTGTTTGTTATTGCGAATGGATTTGCCGACAACCGACATCAGGAGAAAACCAGCGGGACCAACAATTGCCCGACCGGGTTCAGCGATGATGCGGATTTCCGAGGGAAAGAGGCGGTGGAGTTCCATGTTAATTGCCGGTGCCATTTCGGCGAACCAGTCCTGTTCATTGTCAAAATGGCGGATCGGGAAACCACCCCCAATATCAATCATAGCTAACGGGATACCCTTGCCCGCTGCCTCGTTTATAATCATCTTGGTAATTTCCAGCGCTTCCAGATAGTTGTTGCCGTAAGTGCATTGCGAGCCAACATGGAAGGCGATGCCGGTTGGCTCCAGCCCAAGTTTTTTTGCCTTTAATAACAGTGGTACAGCATCAGAAGGTTCGGCGCCGAATTTAAGCGATAGTTCTACAACCGAACCAACATTAGGCACCTTGATGCGCACCAGAACATTCGCTCCGGGTGCATAACGGGCGAGTTTTCCCAATTCATATTCCGAGTCAAATGTCATTAGTTTTATTCCTTTACGTCGGGCAAAGGCGATTGCGCTCGGGCGTTTAATGGTGTTGGCAAAGATTATTTTGTCGGGGGCGACACCGCTGGCGAGTGCCCATTCCATCTCCGGTTCAGACGCAACATCAAAACCACAGCCATGGCGGGCAAGGAGTTTGATGACCTCCGGGTTGGGATTTGCCTTGACCGCATAAAATGATTCCACCCTGGGAAGGAGTTTGCGGAAGCGAGCGAGCTGGGCTAACAGCAGGGTACGGCTGATAATAAAGAGCGGGGTGCCGTGTCTTTTTGCCAGGCAGGGGAAAGACGCCCGGAGTTTTTTGTAATAGTTGTGTGTGTTATTGGGCTGGTTTTTCACACATCAATTATTATTGATTTTGTCCGCAGGTCAAGCAGTATCACGGTCCACCACCAGAACAGCAGCACCATTGATACGACTTTGTTTAATCGCAAGAAGCGCCTGGTTTGCTTCGGATAAGGGGAATGTGGTGACGGTGGTCTGGAGCGGAATGGTGGCGGAGAGAGTTAGTAATTCAATAACATCCTGACGGGTGCTGTTGGCAACCGAGCGGATGGTGCGCTCGTTATATAATAGGGTATAGTCCAGCGGGGGTGTCGGTGTCATATGGATGCCGGCAAGAGTCAGGGTGCCACCACGGTCAAGGTTTTTCAGGGCAAAGGGAACGAGTTCACCGGCTGGAGCAAATATTATGGCGCGGTCAATGAGGAAGGGCGGTTTTTCCTGAGCGGTGCCAACCCAGTCGGCACCAAGTTCCCGGGCGTGTTCCTGGTGCTGGGGGGTACGGGTAAATACCGCTGTCCGGTGGTGCCAGTACTTGAGAATCTGGAGGCAGATATGGGCAGAGGCGCCGAAACCGTAAAGCCCGACCGCAATGTCGTCAGGTGGTGAACCAGGGATTCGGTCAAGGTTGAGCGTCAGACGCAGGGCACGGTAGCCGATGACACCGGCGCAGAGCAAGGGAGCGGTATTAAAAGTTGGCAGGTTATCCGGAATGGGATAACAGAAACCGGCACGGGCAATGGTGAACTGGGCATAACCGCCATCAGTATGAAATCCGGTGAGATGGATATTCGGGCAGAGGTTTTCCCGACCCGACCGGCAATACCGGCAGTGACCACAGGTAGAACCCAGCCACGGAACACCGACACGGGTGCCCACTGCTGGAATATTAACATCCGGACCGAGTTTATCAACAATCCCGACAATCTGATGCCCAACAATCAGCGGCAGTCGGGGCAGGGGTATATCGCCTTCTATTTCGTGCAGGTCGGTGTGGCACACCCCGCAGGCAAGGATACGGATACGTAACTCTTCTGGTCCGGGTTCCGGGATGGGTAGGTCTACGGGCTGTAATGGTTTGGACTCAATCGGAGCGACCTGGAAGAGTTGCATTGCCTGCATTATGATAAATTAAAGAAAAAACCGGTTGTGATGCAAGTAAGAACACCGCTGCCTCAGTTTAAGAACAGGCGGGGCACTACGTTGCCCCTGAGACTGGTTTCCGGGTTGACAGCTGGTTAATGGGTGATAATTTATATTATAAAGAGAGAAACAACAGAAAGGAGACAGGATGGAAAAAAGAAAGGTGGCTCTGTTTGCCTTTAACAGCGACCTCGTGGTCTTTGCCCATCTACTCATGAATGCGCTGGATATGCAGGAAAAAGGGTTGGAGGTAAAAGTTATAGTTGAGGGCGATGCCACCAGACAGGTTTCCCTTTTGCGTAAT
>CAKZPX010000225.1 GCA_937139435.1 uncultured bacterium | reverse complement strand
TGTTTCTTTGCGGTCTTCAGGTGAAAGGAGATCTAACGCCCGCTGGATAAGATTGGGCGGCAGATCTTCAAAAAGTTCGGTGCGGTCATCAGGCGCCAGTTCCGCGATCAGCGCCTTTACCTGCTCATCACTCAAATTTTTGAGCAGGGTTAACTGGGTATCAGGGGTAAATTCGGCAAAAACCTCTGACTGCCGGTCGCGTGGTAACAAACGGAAAAGCACCACAATCTCCGGCTCCTGCTGATTGGCAATAAAATCGGCGATGTCCGGCGCTGGCCAGACCATCAGGGCGTTCTTTACCCCCTGCCAGTCCTTCTGCTTAAGCATCTCAATAATATCAGGACCGAGCAGTTGTGTTAATACGTTGATCTTCCTTCGCGCTGGCATAATAACTCGCGTAATTTTAACCGATATTAATCATCCTGCAAGTTTTCTATCAATAGGTTCAATTATTGACAGGGTTAATTGTTATTGTCACAATTGTAATATGAGCAAAATATTTCCCCATCTGGTCGCGCTTGCGCTACTGACCCTGTGTTCCTGCCCTGGTAAAACCAAGAATACACCCCCGCCCTCTGAAGCAACAACTAACGAAATAACAGCCAGCACCGCCACAGAAACCCCAGCAACAGTACAACCGGCTCTCGGTCAAAAGAGCGAGGTCTCCTTTCACCGCGATGTCCTGCCCCTGCTAAAAGAATTAGCAGGTGACTGCCACACCGCTGACAATATGGCGGGCGAATATGCTATTGACTCTTACGAGGCGGTGATGTCCGGAGGCACCGATCCCCTTCCCAATGTTATCCCCGGTAAACCCGAAAGCAGTCTGCTTTACATCTACCTGGAAAAAGGACACCCCTTTAATAAAAAGCCCGACTCCGCAAGCCTGAATATTATCCGCACCTGGATTCTCCAGGGTGCCAAGAATAATTAACCAGGAGAAAATGATGGAGTTACAGGCACGGGTCCGCTGGACAGAAAATATGCAGTTCCTCGGTATCAGCGGGTCAAATCACAGCCTGGTAATGGACACCAGTGCTGAACACGGTGGAACCGACACCGGCACCACACCAATGGAACTGGTTCTCATTGCCCTTGCCGGCTGTACCGGAATGGATGTTGTATCGCTTTTAAGAAAGATGCGGGCGAACTTTACTGGTTTAGAGATAAAGGTGCATGGTGAGCGAAGCGAAGAACACCCCCGCGTCTTCACAAAAATTGACCTGGAATACATTATTTGCGGTCAGGAAGTGGAGGAAGCAGCGGTAAAACGGGCGATAGAACTCTCGCAGGAAAAATACTGCTCGGTTTTAGCAATGATTCGCTCCACCTGCCCGATAAACTATAGCTACAGGATAGTCAAAGGCTTAGCGGATAGGTTATAAGAAAAATATTGACAAAGCATGAAAAATGACTATAGTTATCTTGGCAGAGGGGTAGGGAAGGTGGTTGTTTATTACTTATTATGGGCAAGAATTTGTATACGCAGTGTTTGACAGAAAAGGAGGTTAGATGCAAACCTTTATTATAGTAACAATAGTGGCTTTTGCCCTGGGTTTATCCGGCTCACCTACCGCCGAACTGCAATCCAAAGATGGTGTTCCGATGTTCATCAACTATCAGGGGTATCTTACCGATGCCCAGGGAACTCCGATTCACAACCCCAGTCCCGGCTTGGCGATGTCTTTTTCCATTTACGATGCCGAGACCGGCGGAAACTCAATGTGGTCACAGTTACAAACCGTTCCTGTGCGCCAGGGCGTATTTAATGTCAAACTGCAACTGAGTGAACAGGACACGCTTATCTTCCGTACCGGCGCTCGCCGCTGGATTCAAATAGTCATCAGTGGTCAGCCGCTCTCTCCCCGCACCGAAATTACATCTATGGCTTACGGTATCTACTCCACAAAAGCGGACAATGCCGATAAACTTGATGGCAAACACCATACCGAGTTTATCTGGAACAGCACCACCATCCAATCCCCGGGCAATTTCTATATCAACGGTGCTGGAGTAACTGATGGTCTGTTTGCCGCCTATGGCACCACTATATCGGGCACAAAAACTCCAACTATCTATGCCCGCAGTTCCAAAGACAGCAGTTTTGCCGTCTGGGGCAACAACGTCGGCACGCGGGGCACAGGCATTGGTGGCGTTGGTAACAATGATACTCTTTTCTATCTCACCTCTGGCTCAGGCGGCGCATTTTCTGCCCGACGATTTGGGCTATTTGCCTATGCCCATGACACCAATGGTACTGGCATCGCGACAATGGGTAATCGCATCTCTGATACCGTTTATACCCTGGCTCAGGGTTGTGGTGGTGCCTTCAACGGGACAACCATTGGCGTTTATGGACTGGCGCGCAATCTTAGCGGTAACCGCGGCGGCGGCTTTTTCCGGGTTTATGGCACAGGAACTGATACAACTTATGCCTATATTGCCTATGTTTTAAGTGGGACAAAATACAAAATTCTTGGTGACGGTCAGGTGTCAACTGTAATGGCAACCCGGGATGGTCCCAAAATCCTTTTTGCCCCTGAAGCACCCCAGCCATTCTTTGAAGACTTTGGCGAAGGGAAACTGGAAAACGGGTTCTGCCGGATAAACCTTGACCCGCTCTTTCTGGACTGTGTCGCTGTGGACGATAAAAACCCGCTGCGGGTCTTTATCACGCTCACTGATAACTGCAACGGTGTTTACGTTAAGAGCGACGCCACCGGGTTTAATGTCTACGAATTAAACGGCGGCAGGTCTAACGCCGGATTTTACTGGCGGGTGATTGCAACCAGGAAGGATGGCAAGGACCTTCGTCTGCCACCCGCACCGACCGCACCCGCAGAAATTGGGGTGCCGGTAAAAACCCAGCCGGCAAATACCGCCTCTCCTGACCGGTAAACAGTCCGGTAGGCAGGAAAGGAGGCAGGTATGAAAAGGAATAATCTCTTCGCCCTCGGTATCGCCCTTGTTCTTTGCCTTACAGGCATCCTGTCTGGACAACAGCAATATCGCCTTGTTGAGTGGGTTATTGATGAAGGCGGTGTTACCGCTACCAGCAGTAACTATATCGCTAATGGCAGTTTTCACCAGACAACTATTGGCTATGCCACCGGAGGTAACTATATCGCCTGGATTGGATTCTGGCATCCCCGACCGCGCTGGACATCAATCAGGGATGTTGCTGCATTAAGCATTATCGCACCGGTTGGTGGCGTTGACACCGGCGCCTGGGTCACCCCGGTCGCCCAGCTTGCCAGTTACTCCAATGAAGAGGTTAACTTTAACGCCGTATTCACCATCTTCATCGCCGGGGGTGTAATTCCGATTTATCAGAATGTCCAGTGGGTTACGCTGACACCCGGGCAGGTGCGCAATATCTCATTTGTACCGGTCCGGATGACCACATTTGGACCCCATGTGTGCCGTTGCTCTGTGGCGCTCACCGGTGACACCAACCCGGTAAACGACACTGTTTCTGGAACCTGCAAGGTGATGTACCGCTTCCCGTTTCCGGAGGGCTGGAGCGAGGCAGAGCCGGTGCCTGCACTGCCCAGTGGTCGGGGACTCAAAAACGGTTCCTGGCTTACGGTTGACGAATCAGAAGGAGTAATATATCTTGCCAAGGCAAACAAAACCCAGGACCTTTACTCCTATAACCCTGCCAGCACACCATCCTGGATATCGCTTCCTGACTGGCCCCTTGGTCGGGAGAATGTCAAACCCGGCAAGGGTTCAAAGGGCTGCAGTGGCGGTGATGGCTATATCTATGCGATTAAGGGAAACAACACCCTGGGATTCTGGCGCTATCACACCTATTTCCAGGAATGGGAACAACTGCCGGATGTGCCTTTTGGACCCAGCCATCGCAAGGTAAAGGACGGTAGCGACATGTTGCGAGTAGAACACAATGGAGTAACCTATATCTATCTGCTCAAGGGTTATAAAAACGAATTCTATCGTTACAACACAGTTACCGGTCAATGGGAAGAACTCCCATTTGCCCCGGGCACAACCCGCTGGCACCGGGGCTCCTGGCTGGTGTATGATGGCGACCACACCATATATGCGCATAAGGGCAAATACCACGAATTTTACGCATTTGACCTCTCTACCGGTGCATGGCGAACCGCCCCACTGGCACCGATGCCCATCTCCAGTGAAAAGATGCTTACCCGCAAACGAGCAAAAGACGGTAGTTGCGCCACCTGGAACTTTCAGACCATATTCGCCCTGAAGGGGGGCAACACCTGTGAATTCTGGCGTTACTTTCCGGAGGGTGACAGCTGGGTAGAACTGGACACCATGCCCAGTGTCGGGTCAATCGGTAACAAAAAACGGGTACGCGATGGTGCGGACATTGCCACCTTTGTTGATGGTATCATGTATGCCACCAAGGGCAACAAAACTCTGGAATTCTGGCGCTTTACCCCTGGTCCGGGGATCGTGCGCCCCCAGCCACCGCGCTCTGGTGTTGCCGCATCTAAAACTGAAATTTCCCGTCCCCTGCTTGCGGTTAATTCACCGGTAACCGGCTCCTGGTTGCCAGTTGCTTATCAACTGGGTGCCAGCCGCAAAGGCGAACTGCAATTGATTGACATCACCGGCAGAACCGTTATCACCCAGAACCTCGTTGCGGACAAAGGACAGACGACACTGCCGCTCAAAGGTGTGAATTCTGGTGTCTATATCCTGCGGTTAAACACTGGCAACGATATTATCACCCGGAAGGTGATTATCAATCGTTAATCCAGTATCGCCTTCAGGTCCTCCTTCGGTGTGGTTATCGGATGGAGATTGAATCGGTCAATCAGGGTCTCGATCAGACCGGGCGTGAGAAACGCAGGTAACGAAGGACCAAGCCGGATATCCCTGATACCAAGGTAAAGCAGGGTCAATAAAACCGCCACCGCTTTCTGCTCATACCAGGAAAGCACCAGAGACAACGGCAAATCATTAGGCGCCACACCAAGGGAACCGCTCAGGGCAAGCACAAACTCTATCGCCGCATAACTGTCATTACACTGCCCCACATCCCACAACCTGGGCAGACCGCCAATTTCCCCGAAATCAAGTTTATTAAACCGATACTTACCACAGGCAACGGTCAAAATCAAACAGTCCGCTGGCACCCCCAGAGCAAACTGGGTATAGTAATTCCTGCCCGGCTTTGCCCCATCACAACCGCCGATAAGAAAGATGTGTCGTAACCGCTGGGTTTGAATCATCTCGGTAATCTCGGGCACTTTGCTCAAAAGCGTGTTCCGACCAAACCCCACTGTAATGTAATGGTCAGCCCCCTCAGCGGTAAAACCCGGCTGGGCAAGCGCCGCCTCAATTAAAGGCGAGAAATCCTGACGCTGCACATGGCGCACACCGGGCCAGGCAACAAGACCGGAAGTGAAAATGCGTTCCTTATAACTCTCTTGCGGACGCTGAATGCAATTGGTGGTCATCAGGATTGAACCCGGAAAAAGAGGAAACTCCTTCTGTTGATTCTGCCAGGCAGAACCGTAATTCGCCACCAGGTGCCTGTAAGACTTCAACCGCGGATAACCGTGTGCCGGCAACATCTCGCCATGAGTATAGATGTTTATCCCCTTATTTTTCGTCTGTTCAAGAAGTTCTGCCAGGTCCCGCAGGTCATGCCCTGAGACGCATATCGCCCTGCCCCTTACCGGTGTTACCCGCACCCTGGTTGGTACCGGGTCACCATAAGCAGAACTGTTTGCTTCATCCAATAACCGGGTCACCTTTAAATTCAACTCTCCGACCGCCAGTGCCCGGGCAAGGAGTTCAGCGGTGGTAAACTCCTCGCCACTGAGATAGTCAAGTAACTCGTGAAACCGGGCATAAATCTCGTCATCCTCCTTGCCGAGAATCGCCGCATGGTCGGTATAGGCAGCAGCACCCTTAAGCCCGAAAAGAATCAGGTCCATCAAATCTGCCTTCTCATCACCAAACCGCTTATGCCGGACAAGAATGCCCACATCTTTACCCTGCTGGACCAGTCCCGCAACCGTTGACTCAGGCTGCCATTGTGCTGGACCGGTTAACTTCTCTGGCTTCAGCCCTTTTTGCCGGCACACCTCCTCATACATCCGCCTTGCCCGCACCAGCAGTTCTCCGGCACGGCGCAAAAGCCCCTGCAGCCGTTCCGGGTCAAAGTCCACATTGGTAATCGTAGAAAACAGCGCCTCCACTGTAAAAAGGTTAATCTCCGGCTCAACTATCCCCAGACCTCGCAGGCGCCGGGCATACTGTGCCACACCTTTAACCGCATAAACAAGCAAATCCTGCAAAGTTGCGGTGGTCGGGTCTTTACCACAGACCCCCTGCACCGTGCAACCGGTGCCCTGAGCGGTCTGTTCACACTGGTAACAAAACATCCGCACCTCTTTCTCTTCCTCCATAATTACTCCTTTACCTTACCATCAATCCCGAGTGTTACCTCCTGAAACGGGATATCCTTACCGCTATTCTGGAGCGCCTGCTGGACAATACTTACCAGCCCGTAACAGCAGGGCACCTCCATATGCAGACAGGTCACCGAACGGATCTTATTATTCTGAAAAATATTTGTTAACTTCTCCCGATAAAAGTCCGCATCATCCAGTTTCGGACAGCCAACCAGTAACACCTTACCGGACAAAAACCGCTCGTGAAAATCCGGACTGGCAAAACCGCAACAGTCGGCAGCAATCAGAAGTTCCGCATCCTTGAAATAGGGAGCAAAGACCGGTGCCAGGGTTATCTGTACCGGCCAGTTACCTAAACAGGACTCCACTCTCCGCTCCATCCCTGTCCTGATTACGCCCGCTGGTTTCAGCACCCGCACCTGACTACCGGGACAACCGCAGGCAAGGGCAGGCTCTTTGTCCTCTGGAATCGGTATACTATGCTCGCGCAGATAGGCGAGCGCCTCCTGATAATACTCCTCAGCACCGTGCTCCCGCAAATGCCTTAAATGGGCAGCAATCGTATTCGCACCGGCACGGACGATATTCTCCATCACCCGACGCTCATCATAGGGTTCTGCCTCCCGTTCCTCCACAGTCAGGGCGCCCTCAGGACAGGCGCCGACACAGGCGCCCAGCCCATCACAGAACAGGTCAGAAATCAGCCTTGCCTTACCATCTATCACCTGTAACGCACCCTCCGGACAGTCCGGAACACACAAACCGCAACCGGTGCACTTTTCCTCATCAATCTTAATGACCTTTCTTTTACTCTTCTTCATCATTACCTCCATCTAATTTTAATCTCACCCGCCGTTGTCCTGCCCAGACGTTTAACAATCTGCTGGTTCATCCGGACGAGAAAATCGCCCAGCGCACAGCCATTACCAGAACAAACTGGCACCGCAAAAGGACATCGTTCAACCACCATCTTCCCGGCAACCGCCTCATAAACCGCCAGCAAACTTATCTTACCTGGAGGACGGGTAAGGTGATACCCACCATTAGGTCCGGTCTTCCCTTTAACCAGTCCGCACCGCTCCAGTTGTGCCAGCACCTTTGCCAGATGGGCTGCCGATACTCCCAGCACCCGGGCAAGTCGGGCAATTGTCCAGCGCTCATCCGCCCGCTGCGCCAGCAAAAGCACCGCATGCAGGGCAATGCGTGCCGCATCAGAAAAGTTAAACAACTCCGCCATATTTAATATTCTGGTGTTATAATACCAAAATTGACCCGCCTGTCAATAAAAAATAACCTGCTCCGATTATCATTACAATTTAACAGACACAACTCCCGGGCTATTATCAATCTGGATTTTTGAACTTTTAACGTCGGAAATCGTGCTGAGAAAGGAGAAAAAATGAATTTGCTCTCTTCCCGCTCGGGCAGGCTGGTCTGGTGTCTCTTGCTGGTAGTCGGTTTTACGCTTACCTGTAAAAAGACAATCAACTGGGACGAACTTAACCCGAGTACCATTGAAGAAAACCTCGCCCTCCTGGCAAACGCCGAACAGATCTATCTCAATCGCTTGAACGCCGGCGACATCTCCGCTGCCGCCCGGGAGGCGCAGACAATCTTACAGGACGCACCCGGTGTTACCGCCGTGATTATTTCTCCGGATAGCACGGTCTGGGCCTACTTTAGCAACGGGCTGATCGCCGGTATCTGTGAAAACACCTCGGGCACCAATGGCAACCATACCAGAAAAAACCCTTCCCCTCTGACCGAACAGCCGACAGGTATTGCGGGCGGTGCGGTGGGGACCGGGCCGCAAATCCTTGTCCCATTTGCCGATGAACTCCCTGGTACCGCCATCAGCGCTGCGGCAATTATGCGCAAGTGCCAGCAATTTTACATGTTGCATGGTGTCCGGCTCACGCAGAATTCCGAGGTCACTATCCAGAAGGTGAAATCACTCTTAGACGATGCCCGTTCCCTTTTGTTCTGGTCCGGACATGGCACACTGGTGTCTCCCGCTCCGGGCGATGCCCCGGTCGCCGGACTCTTGACCGGCAGGGGTTACAACCGACGGGAGATGGCAAACCTGATTGCCGGCGATTTTCGTAACTACCTCCGTAACGGACAGAACCAAGCTCTACTTGCCTTCAGTATCCACGATGCAACATTCTATCCGGTAATCCTGCCCGCTTTTATCAGCCAGTACGGTCGCTTTGAAAACTCCGAGCCGGGGTGGAAAACAATGGTTTATATCTCTGCCTGCTTTAGCGCCTATCAGGCTAATCCACAGTTAGAACAGGCGTTCCGCAACGCTGGTGTTGATCTATTTGCCGGTTATGACTGGGCGGTAACCGATGACTTTTCCAGCGAGTTAGACACCACCTTTCTCGGAGCGATGATTGACAGCTGTCTGGCACCAGAGGCGCTGGCGCAACTACCCGCGGTAACCGACCCGAGCGAACTTTTCGGGCGCCATGCCGCATTCCGCATCAGTGGCGACACCCTGGTGATGCTCCGCCATATCCTTGATGCCCGCTGCGACGGTATCCAGCTCCGCTCGGCCATGGTCGCTGCCACCGGCGGTGCAAGGGCAAACATCCAGGCAGCGGTTACCGCTCCTGACGAATCCGAACCCACCGCCCAGATTACCGTTGGCTTTCCCGGTGCCCCGGGTCAGTATGACATCCAGTTTACCGACGATGCCCTGCTCTGCTTCTTTGACAACCGCAACGCACGGGTTTACTGGGCGGTCAGCGGTTACATTGGCGTTGGCGGAACAATTGCTATTGACCGCTACAATAGCGAACTGGTCAGCGGTCGGTTCTCCGGTGTGCTGGGCTACTGGACACCGGGCATGAACCCTCAGACCGACCCGCCCACCGCCACCATCAACTTAACCGACGGCGCAATCAAGCACACCGGCTGGCGTATTGACGATTAAGCAGGCGCAAGACGACAATAGAATATAAAACAGCAACCCTTCAAACCAAAGGAGCGGCGATTAAGCAATTACTGTGCTCGGTTTTGCTCTTTCTGTTGAGCACAACCTGCTTTACCAATAAACCGCCCACCACCTCCGAAATCACCGGACAGCCACCGCTATAAGCCTTAGCACCCAGCCCGCTCCAGCACCACCAGACGCCGGGAACTAACCGAACGCTCCCGGGAAAGACAGCAGGATTACGGCGGCTGGGATGCAAATCTATTTGACAATATCCTACTTTTTCAGTAGACTATTATCAGATGCAATTAACAACGAGAACGCGCTATGCCTTGCGGGCGCTGGTTTATCTGGGTCAGCGGTATGGGAGGGGTGCGGTTCAGCTCCGGGAAATCGCCAAAAAAGAGGGGATATCCGAAAAATATCTAGAGCAGATTTTTTACCGCTTGAGACGGGCAAGCATTGTTAAAACGAAAAAAGGTCCGGGCGGAGGGTATGAACTCGGAGACAATCCTGCTACCATTAAACTAATAGACATCCTGTCAGCGGTCGGAGAGTCACTGGCACCGGTGTTCTGCGTTGCCGATAATAAAACAGCACGCTGTCCGCGCAGCAAAAATTGCCCGGCAAGACCATACTGGGAGAAATTAAAAGAAGTAATTGAGGAGTTCTTTAATAACCACACCCTTGCCGATATCGGTAAGAACGCAAAGAAAAAGGGGTGACCGATGGGGTTATCTCCGGCAGATGAAAAGAGCTGATACCATGGCTTAATCAAAATTTGATGAGGTGTTTTAAAGATGGGTTCTCCCAATCCGGGGACGAGGAAGTTTATTGTAGTTTGCGCTGAAGGAGGCAAAAATGAAACATTTACTATTACTATTTTTACTTGTCCTGCCCGTCTCTGTTTCTGCCTTTCACGGCTCAATCAGCGGCAGGGTATTTAACCAGCGAAAAAGTCCGTTAGCCGGCGCCCAGGTCTGGCTTGAGGGCTACGGGATTGGCACCGTGACAGACAGTGCGGGCAATTATTGGCTTGAAGTCCCGATGCACGGTGAGTTTCGTGTTGTTTATCAGTTTATCGGCTTTATCGCGGAAACCCTGACAGTATCGGTCCAGCATGGCGAGCGGGCAAGGCGTGATGTCTACCTTCGGGAAACATCCCTGCCCCTGCCCGTGATAGAAACCCACGGCAAAAGGGAGATGGTCCACGAATCTAAAACCCCGGCACCAACCGCTGTCATCCCCCAGGCGGCAGCAGAAAGGGCGGGTAAAGCAACCATTGGTGAGGCGGCAACCCTGGAGGCGGGTGTCCAGTTACAGAAACGCTGCAGTGCCTGTGAAGCAACCGAGGTTTCAATTCACGGTCTACCCGGGCGTTTCTCTCTTGTCCTTTTTCAGGGTATGCCGCTCTTTTCCGGTCTTGCTGCCCGCTACATCCTGGACATTTTGCCGGTAGAATTCATTGACCGGCTTGAAGTGCTCAAGGGCGCATCCGGTGCCATCTGGGGAAGCGATGCGGTTGCCGGGGCGGTCAATGTCCTTCTCCTTGAGCCGGTCCGCACCCTTGAAGTAAAGACCAGCTATACCCGGCGGGATTACGGTAACGACCTTTCGGCACTGCTGGGTAGCCGTCTGACAGCTCTGGGCATCAACGTTATCGGCGTCCACAGTGACCGCCAGTTTGTTGACCTGGACAACAACAACATCGCCGAAAACACCGCATTTACGCGCAACATCATTCTTACCAACCTGAACTATTATCCGGGCTTAATCTGGCGCTTCAATCTTGGTGGTTCCTGGAGTGAAGATACCCGCCGGGCAGGTACGATTATCCCGGACGCGGAATACCGGACCAACCCTCTGGCGGAAAGGGTTCAGACCCGACGCTTTGACCTCTGGCAGCGCACCAGTTTTACCGCTGGCGATAACGAACTCTCACTACGGCTTGCCCTCGCCAACCACACTGAGAACGGTATCCGGGAGATGCGTGACTACTCCGCCCGACAATTCACCCGGTACTCAGACTTTACCGCCAGCATTGCTCATCTCACCCCTGGTATCTCATTCTCCCGGCACGTGCTCCGGGACAATCGCCTGTTCATGGAAACGACACGCGAAGACAACCTCGGCATCTGGATGAGCGGCAAAGACCTCTCCCTCTCTTTCTTACCAATTGGTCACGAGATTCTGCCCGCACTCCGCGTGGACTTTAACTCGGCTTATGGGACGATCGTCTCACCCTATAGTGCGGTAAAACTCTACCCTGGGTTTGTTGACCTGAACTTCGCTGCTGGCACCGGCTTCCGCACACCGGTGGTAATATTTGAAAGCATGGAAAATCTCCCGGGTGGTTTTCAATATGCCATTCGTCGCGACCCAAGCCTTACCCGTGAGACCGGTGTTTCCCTCCTGGCCGGAGCGGCAAAGGGCTTTTTTAGCCCCGCCCTTGTCGCTGACCTGAAACTCAACCTGTTCCACCACCGGGTGCACAACCTCATCGCCGCTGAACTCCGGGGCATTGACACCACAACCAACCGGGCATTATTCTACTATTATAACCTCAACGAAATTGCGTTATCCACCGGTATGGAATTCTCTGCCAGCATCACCATGAAGCAATTCTCTGCTCTGTTCAAAGCGTACATCCTCGCCCCGAAAAACGGCAATAACCAGACCCTACCCTTCGTCCGACGCTGGGCGATCAACCCCTCTCTCTCCTACAAAATACCCCGCTGGGAAGTTGAATTTAACACCGCCGCCGAGGTCAACGGACCCATGCTGGTGCAAACCGTGCACGAACATGGCACAGTGGAAGAAAAGGACTCGCCGATATACTCCGTGCTCAACATCCGTCTTAGCAAAGTGCTGGGTATCTTGCGCCTGAGCGGCGGTGTAAATAACATCTGGGACTACCACCAGCCACCCCAATCCCACCATCAGCGCACCGAATACTTCTGGGGTCCAATAATCGGTCGGGAATTATACGCTACAATTTCGATTAACTTCTGAAAAAGAAAGTCAATAGAGATCCACCACTCCAGTCGCAACCGGTGTCCTCAGCGGGGGCGAACTCTCTGGACCGGACAAACCCGGTTACGGCTGAACATCCCTGATGAATGATACCATTTACTGCGAATCGGTTTACCGGTTCTGCGCCGACTTTGCCCCGGGCGACACCGGCTACCACCTGACGCTCAAACTCACAACCGCACCGGTCTGCTTTCTACTGCACACCACTGACGGCTCCTGCTGCGCCATCCGGGTTACTCAGATAAGAATTGCCAGTGAGGACATCCGTATTCAAGCGTGGTTTCCGAAAGTTAAGGGACTACGGTTGGTCCGACATTAAACCGACAAAAAGACCAGCAGCCTGCCCTGTCATTAATAAAACAATGTAGCCGCAGTCCCAATGGTCGGGTATGACCTGCCAGCACCCTTTTCTCCAGTTCCTGACATCGGGCACACTCCGCACCCAGTATCTCTACCTTCAATCCGTCTCCTTTTCAATCTCGGCTAAAAGCTCCTGCACCTTTTCTCTAATCAAATCCCGCACCCGGCGAAACTCCTCCAGCCCCTTACCCTTCGGGTCCGGTATCTCCCAGGCAATATGTCGGGCACCGGGCAGGAACGGACAGACAACCTCACACCCCATTGTCACAAGATAGTCAAAACTCAAATCCGGCAAGTCCTGAAAACTCTTGGGTCGGGCACCGGTGATATCAATCCCCTTTTCCTGCATCACCGCAATCGCCTCGGGCGCAACCTCCTTCTCCGGCGCTGAACCCGCTGAGGCGCACACCACCTTCCTTCCCATCTGCCGGCAAAAAGCCTCGGCCATCTGACTCCGGCAGGAATTACCAACACAGGCAAAAAGTACCCTTTTCATCTTGCCACCTCCTTTCCAAAAACAAAACCAATAATTGCCGAAAGAACAACCATGCGCAGGAGATAGGTAAGCCCCTGCTTCATTCCGATGCTGCGCAGAATCACAACCATTAACAGCAAAACCGCGCCAAAATTACTAAAAACAACCTATCCATTCCCCTCTTCGCCGCCTCTCATCGCCACCGCACCCGGTCCCGGACGGGCTTTCTCCGGATGCATTGCCACATCCAGGACAACATCCAGCAAACTCAAAACCCGCTGGTCAGCAATACTGTAAAACACCTTACGCCCCTGCCGCCGGGAACAGACAACACCGGCACCCTCCAGCACCGCCAGATGCCGGGACACAACCGAACGCTCCCGGGAAAAATAAGGCACAATCTCAGCCACACACCGCTCACCACCCGAAAGTATCACCACAATCTCCAGCCGAACCGGATGCCCCAGCGCCGCCAAAACCTCTGCCGGATGAATTCGCTTTCTTATTGGCATATAATATCAACTATCTATTATCTCTAAATAACTCTAAAATACCAAAAAATTCAATTACAGCCCCCATTGACATAACTTCTTTTGTCTCTTTACCGTATTTCAGGGCAATTCTTTTCATCTCGCCTGTGGGCGGATAACACTCTACGACTTTTCTTAAAAAATTTGCTATTACCTCCTTGTCATCACATTCAAAAGTTACAATGTAAAAAGGCACAATGATATTAAAAAACATATCAATTTTTCTTAAAACCCCTACCCCATTGAAGGGCATAATGCTTTTCACGACTTTTTTTACATTCTTTTGCGATATCTCCTTGTTAAAATTAAACGCTGACTCTATTTTTTTAAAAGTAATGAAAAATACCTTTCTCAATGCTCTCGGCAAGTAAATATGAAATCTGGCTGATTCTTCTTTCTGGAAAATAACCCGCCGTTACCCTGGACCGATCAGGATACCAGACGCAAGTAAACTCTATCGGTTAAAACCGGTGGGGCGGAGAAGATCCGCCCCACCGGTTTTTTTATTCAGCACCGGCGCCGGGGTTCTACCCGTTGCATTCCTGCCGAGTTTTCTTCTAACGAGAGTCTGATCTCCTGTTTTAAGAGTTCCCGCTCTGGTTCGGTTTCCGGGATTCGGATCGCACCAAGATAGATCTCTTTGTCCGGATATGCCGCTGCAATTGAGGGCAAAAGCCAGGTGTGGAGTTCAACTATATCGGTACAGACACCTCTGACCTCAAGGTCGTTTTCCCTCTGCCACACCTCTAAGAGCCCTTTGATTGTACCCCAGGTCTCAACATAGCCCGGGTCGATCCTGATTTTGCCTTTAAGCATTATCGCCGAACTTCCGGTAACATCCGGATGTTAACCGCACCAGATAAGACCGGTTAAAGTTATCTCTTCTCCCCTTATCCGTTACTTGATAAACCCATGCGTCCTGAAACGGGCGATAATTGAGTCTTTCGGGAAAAAGCCCACATGTCGGGAAACCTCTTTGCCAGACGCATCAAGAAATACCAGTGTCGGAATCGCCTGGATGTTAAACTTGCGCGCCAGTTCCTGATTTTTGTCCGTATCAATGGAGGCAATCTCTATCTGTCCCTTGTATTCTGCTGCCAGTTCCTCAATTATCGGCGCCTGTTTTTTACAGGGCGGGCACCAGGTGGCAAAAAAGTCCCAGAGTTTGGGCAGTTCTGATTTCTCACTCTCGCTGCCCCTGGGCGGTTCTGGTGCCGGTTCTGGCTTTTTGGGTTGTGTCGCTGCCTTCTCCCTGGCTGGTGCCGGCGCCACCACCGGCTCGGGTGTAGAAACCGACTCGTTAGCTACCGCCAGTGTGGACTCGGTTGCAGTTTCAGCAGGCTTTTCTACCTTTTCCTGATTCTGTGCGCCACAGCCAGCGATAAAGATCGCCACAAACAGGGCAACAAAAAAGTATCGCATCTTTTAACTCCTTCTGGTTAAACCTATTAATATTATTTTGCTTATCGCCTGCCCGCAGTCAAGGACCGGTAAAATCAGTTTTCTGCCCGTAGATCAGCAGCGGTAACAGTAACCACCCGGTTTAACATCTTAATTTTAATCTATCAGGACAAACTGCAAAGGTTTTGCATCATCTGCCAGCCGGGCAAAATAAACACCAGCCGGCAACCGCCTACCCTGCTGGTCGGTGCGCTGCCAGTTTATCGCCGGGGAATTTCCCGGGATAAGAACCGCCACCCGCCTGCCAGCCCGGTCGTAAATCTCAAGCGGTCGCGCTAAATTACCACTGAACTGAAAGCAAACCACCCCTTGTGCCGGATTGGGCTTAATCCGGATCAGTCTTATCTGTGGTGCCCGAACCATTTCAGCAACGCCAACCGAAGTTATAATCGTGCTGTCCAGAATCCAGTTGTCCGGATCAGGGGTAAGCGAGAACGGCTCACGGGCAAACATGAATGTGTCAAAATAAACGCTGTCCTGCGGACGCAGCGTCACAATCACACTCTCACCGGCAAGGTTAAACCGCACCGGCAAAGGGATATGAAAGAAAGGACAGGAGTTGGTGTCATTGCGCTGATACAGGTTGATTATTACCCGCCAGGAGTCACCATGTGCCTCCTTTGCCCAGTTAAGGTAGAAACGGGGATAGCCACGGTCATAAACCCACTGGTTGAAAAAGGTATCAAGGCTAATACCGGTTACCTGTTCGGTAATCCGCTGGAAATCTTCGGTTGCGACGGTGCGGTATTTAAAGGAGTCGGCATAGGCGCGTAGCGCCTGATAGAATATGCCGGGTGTCTGCCAGACCGTATCACCGGTGAGAAACTGGAGCATCCGCAATATCCAGGAGCCCTTGCAGTAAACTATGCCGTAATTGTAAATCTCGCTCCATGGTGGATTGTAGATCGGAAAGTCACGCACCCGATGCTGGTTAAAGTACCGCCGTGCCTTACCCCGGATGTAATTCTGAAAGTAGTCCCGACCGTTGAGATAACCCATATACTGACACTCGGCCCAGGTGGCAAACCCCTCGTTGAGCCACACATCCGCATAACCAACATGGGTAACCATATCACCCCACCACATATGGGAGAGTTCGTGACAGATGGTCGCCTCGCCACCGCCGCTGAGATAACTGGTGTGAATCATCACCTGGGTCTGATGTTCCATCCCGCCCCAGGGAAAACCGTAATAGCCCGGCACCATCCCGAACCTCTCAAATGGATAAGGTCCAAACCGGCTGGTATCACTGAAATAAATGATCATCTCCGGCACCCGACGGTAGCCGTTTCTTGTTCCGGCAGAATCCTCAGGCCACATGTAGTAAATCAAGGGCACGGTGTCGCCATTGGGACAGACAACAATTGTGTCCCAGCGGGCAAAGCGGGAAGCGGAAAAGGTCATCAGATAGGTGCAGATTGGATAGGGATGCCGCCACCAGAACTTTTTCTTGCCACCGGACACAGTGGTAACCGAGTCCAGCATACCGTTGGCACACGCCTGAAATGTGTCGGGCACAGTGAGGTTGATCTCACAACCGCGCTCCGCCTTGTCATTGGGCCAATCCCAGCAGGCAAACCAGTAGTGGTTATCTCTCGGACAACCGCAGGTCATCGCATGGGCATAGCGCACCGTTGGCGGGCGGGCAAAGAAGAAACCGATCTGCTGGGCGGTGGATTCGCGGTGAAAGAAGATATTTATTAAAGTTGACTCCCCCTGCGGTAAGGGGGTATCAAGATTGATGGCCAGCAGCCCGGACGGAGTGGTGAAGTTGAGCGGGACACCGTTACGTTTGACCGAATCACACACCAGCCCGGCAAAGTGGAGACTGAATGTGTCAAGGGACGGGACATTGCTTTTAATCGTTACCCGCTCCTCGGCGGTGTAACTGGCATTGGTCATCGCCAGGTCAATATCCAGCCGGTAATGCCGGACATCATAAGAGTGCAAAGACTCGGCAAAGATGACCGGTGCGGGCAATTTGTTCCAGTCCGCCCGCCCCAGAATAAAATCATCATCTAACCAGCCGTAAGCAGAACCCAGCAGAAGCAGTAAAACTAAAACGGAGTAAAACCTCTTCATAACCCCTCGCTATTTTTTAAAAGCAGCCCGGCAATCTGGAGCGCATTGGTTGCTGCACCTTTATAAAGGTTATCCGCAACAATCCAGAGATTCAGATCATTCGCTGTCGCACCAGCCCGCACCCGACTGACAAACACCTCATTCCTTTGCCGGCACACCACAGGCGTCAACGGTTCCCGATCGGGCTTTAACACCACCCCGGGCGCCTTTTGCAGCACCCGGCGCACCCCTGCCAGGTCCACCGCTTTCTCAAACCGGCAGGTAACCGCCAGACAATGTCCGACCGTAACCGGCACCCGCACACAGGTGGAATTAACTGCCAGTTCTGCCAGTCCAAGAATCTTTTTTGTCTCCAGGATTGTCTTCTTTTCCTCGGCACTGAACCCGCTTTCGTCAACCGCACCAATCTGGGGAATCACATTGTCCACAATCTGAACCGGAAATGGGCTCTCACCGGTATCCGGTTGCCGGTGCAGAACAAAGAACTCGCTCTCGTAATAAAGTTGTTCCAGCGCTGCCCTGCCTGCACCGGATACCGACTGATAAGATGCCAGAAAAACCTCTTTCAGCCCGAACTCCTGATGCAGGGGATTTAACGCCACCACCAGCGGTATTGTTGTGCAGTTGGGATTGGCGATGATGTTTTTGTGCCCGCTCAGCGCCCCGGGGTTAACCTCAGGCACCACCAGTGGCACATCATCCTTTAACCGGAACTGGCTTGACTTGTCAATCACCGGACACAGTTTTGCCACCGCGGGCACAAACTTCTGCGCCAGTTCATTCTCCAGGCAGAAAAAGGCGATCTCCAGCCCCTGAAAACCATCAACCGCAAGTTCTTTAACCTCATACTCCTGGTCACGGAAACTGACCATTATCCCGGCGCTCTTTTGCGAGGCAAAAAGCCGCAAATCCTCAATCTCGTATTCTGACGACTCCAGGAGTCTTAAAAGCGTCTCGCCCACCAGACCGGTGGCACCAGCGATGCCAACTCGCTTCATATTTTTAAGTTAATCAGAAGTAGCGTAAAGTCAAGTGGTAGACCGGGAAGAAAAGTAGCACAAACCCGGCGCCACTCTGGAAGAGGGCATCTCCTGGGGAAAGGAACTACCTGATGCGAGCAAGATAGTGTGCTACTGTGATGCCACCATCGCCCTGCCAATTATCGCCCAGGCACTGGCAGAGAAAAAACTAAAGCGCAAGGGCAAAACATTCAAATTTTAGCCTGGCTTATAAACGTTCTCCCATTACTACCGGTGCTAATTGTGCCTTGCTTACCCGCGTGCGTCCGCCCTGCCACTCCTTCCGTCCCGTAGTTACACGACACCACCCCTTGTCCTATCTCTACCACACAACCGCCACCCTCCTATCCTATTACACCCCGCACCATCACCAACAAAAACGACCTGAAAAGAGAAGAGAAATGTGCCGCCAGATCCACCGGAAAAATCAAAACCGCCTCACCCTTTAATTTTAATCTCCCTTTATTCCCTGTTAAACCATCCCCTCACCTTTACAGACA
>CAKZPX010000224.1 GCA_937139435.1 uncultured bacterium | reverse complement strand
CAATGATATAACCGTTGCTGAATGAAATGTAGTTAATCTCTTCTCCGGCTACCGGTGTAAAGCGATAGTTCTGTCCCATGCGGTAATGGTTAAAGGGACGGGCATAAAGAATGGTAATACCAAGCGTCAGAATGACGCTGGTGACGAGCAGCGATTTTTTACTCACCAGTCCTCCTTTTTAATTTAATTATACCCTGATTAAATGGGTGGTCAAAAAATTAATTTTTAGCGGTGTGGGTCTCAGCCGGATGGGGATGGTGGAAGATAGTAACGGGCGCCACGTCCCCTGCCCACCAGCACCAGTTCCCCCTTTTTTACCATTTTGTTCAGGATGCGGGTGGTCTGGTCCGGTGAGGTGCGCAGCAGGGTGCGGACAATCTCATTGGTTACAAAGCGGGCTTCGGTGCGGGAACTGGATTCTTTCAGGTAATGAAGGACGGTGCCTTCAGCATACGCTGACTCTGCCCGCAGAAAAGGATAGTAGGTGACCGAGCGCCGGAGACGGGCATACGCCATTTTAGAGAGCCGGTAAACACGCCCTTTTTTCTCGCCAAACTGCTCCAGGAGCCCCCGATTGACCATTGAAGAGAGAGCATCATGCGCCTCCCGTTCTGAGCGTCCGAGGATGGTCTTTGCCTCGGTGAGGTCAACCTCCCGGTTGCGTTTCAGCCAGTTGAGGATCAGGAGGTCGGGCAGTTTCAGTCCCCTGCCTTCCTGCTGGCAGTAGACGACAAACCGGGCGAAATCTTCGTCAATTTTACTGTCACCCCGACCGGAGCGCAGGGTCAGCCGGACATAGTCCGCGCCCGCCTCATAGTTGGGTGGTTCTTTACCGTAGGATAGCAGAACCTGGAACATCCTTTTTACACCGATACCGGCGCGTTCCACCAGCCGGATACGCTCCAGGATTTCGGCAAGTAACGGGTTGCGGCTGATTGGCTCATGCCCGATGATGTTTTCCGGTGTGATATCGCTGAGAAAACCGCCTGGCGAAGAGATTTCCAGGCGATCAGGAAAGTGGCGGATATAGACCGGGGTGGGCAGGGAGTAGTCGCGATGGGTGAAGGCGTTGAGTATCGCCTCACGATACACCTCAGGCGGGAAGTCCGGGATTTCAAAGTGAAAGAGACCGAACTTCAGGGTGCAGATGCGGTTGTGGGGTTCAATCGTAGCGGTCAGGTCTTCAAGCAGGGCAAGGAGCGGTCGGCGCGACTCAATCCGGCGGTCGTATTCCATATCGTCCTTCATATGCAGGTAGATAACACCATGTCCGGGCACGGTGCTGTGCAGCAGTTCTTCTTTGCCGAGCAGGAGCATACCGGCAAGGGTGATTTTTCTCTCCGGGCTGATAATGCCGAGCCGGGCGAGAAGTTCTTCTCCGGTCAGGGCAAGGAGAGATGATGCCGGTTCCTTGGTGGCGATAATCCGGCGCAGGCGTTCAATCTCCAGCGGGTCAAGGGCGTCAATACTGTAATCAACTGTTCGGGCAGATGGGTCCGGGTTGAGGTTAATACTCATCGGGGTTAGATTAACTGAATCAGCGCCAGTGTCAATAGTAACACCCGGTCCGCAGGGGTGCCGGTGACGGATAGAGGTAAAATTCTATTTCCTCACATCAGGGCGGGATGAAAGACCGGGCGGCGCGGTCAGGTCCAGAACCCCCGGCTCTCCCGGGCAAGGCGCAGTTTCAGCGGTTGCCACCATTCCGGGTGGTCGGTATACCAGCGGACGGTGCGGACGAGTCCGGTGTTAAGGTCGGTGACTGGTTGCCACCCGAGCTGCTTAATTTTAGTGTTATTCAGGGCATAGCGGAGGTCATGACCCGGGCGGTCAGGGACAAACTCAATCATCGCTTCGTTCTGCCCCAGCAGATTAAGGACAATTTTGATCAGGTCAATATTCCGCTTTTCGCATCCGCCACCAGCGTTATAAATCTCGCCCGGTGTCCCCTGGAGCAGTATGGTCTCTATTGCCCAACAGGTGTCCTCCACATACACCCAGTCCCGGATGTTTTCGCCTTTGCCATAGATAGGAACTTCTTTCCCTTCAATCAGGTTCGTGACCGCCAGTGGGATGAGTTTTTCCGGAAACTGATAAGGTCCGTAGTTGTTGGAGGGGCGGAGGATGATGACCGGGAGTTTATAGGTTTGATAAGCGGCAAGGACAAGGAGGTCAGCGGCTGCCTTGGAGGCGGCATAGGGTGAGCGGGGTTGAAGCGGGTTTTCTTCAGTTGCGGGCGGGTCGTCAGGTCTTAGACTGCCGTACACCTCATCGGTGGAGACATGGAGGAAGCGTTTGATCCCAGCACGCCGGGCGTTATCAAGTAAAACCTGGGTGCCCAGAACATTGGTGCGGATAAACGGTGCCGGGTCAAGGATGGAGCGGTCAACATGGGTTTCAGCAGCAAGGTTGATAACCGCTTCGCAACCCTTGAGTGCGGCAAGGGCAATATCCGGGTCTTCAATACCACCGACAATTAACCGGTAGTTGGGATTTTTCTCTATCTCGGTAAGGTTAGCGGGGTTGGCAGCATAGGTGAGGCGGTCTAAGTTTGTTATCTGCCAGTCCGGGTGCTGGTTCAGGAGATGGCGAATGAGGTTAGAGCCGATAAAACCACAGCCGCCGGTAATCAGGAGTTTCATATCAGTCGGTCTTGAAAGGGCTGGCCGGGTCGTCTTCGTAACGGATTTCGTCCGGTGGCTCGTTTTTGTTCCAGGAACGGTAGAGGCGGTCAGGTTGGTTTAAAACAAAACCCGGGCATGTACCGATGTTTTTATAGGCATGGACAACACCGGCTGGAACGATAACCAGACCGGGTTTTTCCTCACCGATGGACAACCGGAGGTGCTTTTTGTAGGTTTTTGATGCCGGGCGGTTGTCCCAGAGGTAGACAAGGAAAATAGTGGAGCCGAAAAATACAAAGATATCGGTCTGGTTGCGGTGCTCGTGGGGACCGCGGGTCTGTCCGGGAAGGGTAGCAGAGATGTAACTCATGGCGGGTTGCGGGACGGTTAGGGGTAAACGGGCAAACCAGTCCGGTCGAAATGTTTCACAGAGCCAGCCCCGCTGGTCGGTATGGGTTGGCAAAAGGGCGAAAAGAACACCGCTTATTTCCAGTTCCTGAATGGTGATATTCAAAACTCCACCTCGCTGAAGTCTGAGAGCAAAAGACGGAGGTTTGGATGGGTATCAGGGTTTCCCCGCACCCGGACCTCGCGACCGATAAGACTCTGAGAGATGTGAAACACATTCTCAACAACGCTGTTTTTCAGGATAACCGAGTGCTCAACACGGGAGTTTTTTATCACGCAGCCATCACCGATAGAGACAAAAGGACCAAGCCAGGAGTTTTCAATTTTCACGCCTTCACCGATAACTCCTGGCCCGGTGATTCGGGAACTGGTAACAGTGGCGGTGGCAGCGATATTCACATTACCTTCAACAGAGGAGTCTTTGAGGGTGCCGGCGAGCTGGCGCAGGCAATAGGTTTCCAGGACGATATGGTTGGCACTTAAAAGGTCGTCCTTTTTACCGGTGTCCAGCCACCAGCCATCAGCGATGACCGGTTTAACCCGGGCACCAGACTCAATCAGTTCCTGGATGGCGTCGGTGATCTCCAGTTCCCCGCGCCAGGATGGTTTTAAGGTGTCAATAACCTGATGGATGCGGGGCGAGAAAAGATAGACGCCTACCAGTGCCAGGTCCGAGGGCGGGTCGCGCGGTTTCTCAATTAAGCGGCCTACCCTGCCCTGGCTGTCCAGGACCGCAACCCCGAATGCGGTTGGGTTTGCCACCCTTTTTAACATTATCAGCGCATCAACCCTTTCTGATTGAAAAAGATTGAGCAAAGGCAGGACGCCATCCTGAAGCAGGTTATCACCGAGATACATTACAAACGGGTCATCACCAAGAAACTGGCGTGCAACCTTTACCGCATGGGCAAGCCCGAGCGGTTCTTCCTGAAGTAAGTACTGGATGCGGGTATCCCAGACAGTGCCGTCACCAAGGAACTCTTTTATTGCGGGATGAGATTCAGGCGAGACGATGACACCAACCTCCTTGATTTTTGCCGCGTAAAGATGGTCAAACACATAGGCAAGGATCGGGCGATTGGCAATTGGCAGGAGTTGTTTGGGCAGACTGTAGGTTAACGGGCGCAAACGGGTGCCCCGACCACCACACAGGACAAGCGCCTTCATAAGCAGTTTATTATCAGGTCGCAGTTTTTAAAGTCAAGGAAAGTAACCGGTGTCCTGACCCGGGGCTAACGGTGTATGGCGGACAACGCTGAGCCACTCCATGGCCGCGATAAACTCTGTCCCCGGGCAAGTAAAAATCTGTTTAATTAAAAAATTGGATATAAAAAAACCAATGTTTCAGCACATTGCGTTATTTCGGGGCGCTGTGTTTTAACTTATTGATTATCATAATATTAACGCTTTTTGTCCGCCGTCCGGAGCCAGCGGGTTTTGCCTGGTTATAATCAGAAGTTTTTGGGGGGTATGTTTGGCTAACTGTTAGCAAATTCAAGACCTAAACAATTAGGTGAATTTAAGAGTGTTATTGTGCGGCAGATGTTTGTGTATAAGTTTTTATTTTTCAATGGGTAATCATATTGAATAAAACTGCTTGACAGGGTGGAGTGGGGTGATACCATTTTTGCGGAGATTCTCTCGCTAACCGGTTGTAAAAGCGGGCTCCCCTTCTGAGAAAGGGGTGGAGAAAAAGAAAATTTTGCGGTTACAGAAAACCATCGTACCTCCAAGACGGCGCCTTTGACGGGCGCCGTTTTTTTCTATGGTGTGGGGAAAAGTGATAAAAAGTGTTTGCAGTTCTGTTTAATAGTATTCTATTGAGGGCGCCTCTTCTTCCTCGCTGTTGCCGTTGGCGCGCCGCTTTTCCTGGCGATAGTTGTTGAAGTTGTAGGTGAGGCTCAGGGATATTACCGGTGCGTTGCCTCGGAAGGAAAGACGGGAGGAAAAGTTTTCGCCGGTTGTGAAACTTTCATGGATTGAGGAGCCAAACAGGTCGCGCACCGAAAGGCTGAGCAAGAGTTGGCGGCGGAAGAACGCCTGTCTAAGAGCGATGTTTGTCCAGACACGGTCGCCCTCCTCTCCCTGGGCGGTAACTGATGGGCTTTCATAACGTAGTGATAACTGGAGTTTGGTGAATGTGGGAAGGTTGATGTCGGTGGTTAAACCGGCGTCCCAGTTTAAGCCCTGGCGGGTGAAGGTGTTGCCGCTGATATTTCCGGTTAATCTATAGTCGTAGATTGTGCCGGTGATATTGACATTCCACCACTGGAACGGTGTCAGGTCAAGGTTCATCTCGGCACCAAGCGCCCTTCCTGAACCAACATTTTCCACGGTGTGGAACATAACATCGCCCTGATAAACGCGCTGAAAACGCTCAATTAGATTGTGCGTCGCCCGGTAGTAGCCATCAAGGGCAAGGCGATGTCTTGCCAGGGGAAGGAGAAAACCAGCTTCATAGTTGTCAATAAACTCCGGTTTCAAATCCGGGTTTCCCTGCCGGACATTTTTTGCATCCATCCAGGTTATACCCGGGACCAGGTCCCAGCCCCGGGGTCGGTCAATGCGGCGGGTGTAACTCGCCATCAGCTGTTGTTCACCAGGAAAACTGTAGGACAGGTGCAGACTGGGGAAGAAGTCCCACTGATTAAGCGGAGAATAACTGGTGTCATCAAGCGTTACCTTTCTGCTGGAAAATTCGGTGCGTGCTCCAGCCATCGCACCAAAGCCATGATGATTAAAGGTGTAGGTTGAATAAAGGGCGTGAACAATGTCGGTCTGTTCAGTTGTGTGGCTGTATTCTGGCTGGAATTGATAACCACCGGTTGTGGAGTCGTAACTGAATAACCGGCTGGTTTGCTTTGGTCCCAGACGGATGCGGGATTGATAACCCGCCTCAAATCGGTCCTTTTCCCTTAAGGGCAGGTTGTAGTCCAGTTTCAGGTCTAAGTGCTGTCCCTGCCGGTTTTCAATTGTCCTTTTACCGGTGAGGATTCCGAGCGCGCTGCTGTCCTGGGTCTCGGTGGAGTCATAATTATAACGCCTGCCGTAATTTGCCCGCAAACTTAATTCATGCTCTTTTTTGCCAAAGTAATGGCTGGCTTCAAGATTAAGTGAGATGTGGGTGCCGTCATCAAGGGAGTATGTTTTGCCATTATAGGCGAGCGTTTCCGGGGCGGTGCTTTGCCATTCCCGGTATTCGGCAGACTGGGTTCTTTTTCCGTCCCTGCCGCCAATTCTGCCACCGATGCTGAGCCAGTCCTGAGAAGTTAACTGGAAATCAGCACCGGCGCGCAGACCATAAAACTGGTTACCCCAGGATGTTGTTCCGACGGAGGAGTTAAAATAGGAGGTGTCACCGCGTTTTAACTCCCGCCACAACTCCCGTGTGCCCGGAAAGTTACTCTGGTTAAAATTGGGTCCGAGATAGACGGTGGCAATCTCGGTGCGCAGCGTTAAAAGCAGGTTAGCGCCCAGTTGACCGCTATTGCCAGCGTTGATGTTAAGAATACCGCTTATCCCCTGCCGGCGCTGTTTTTTGAGGATGACATTGATAATCCCGGCCTTGCCCTCCGGGTCAAACCTTGCCGAGGGGTTGGTAACAATTTCAATCCGGTCAATTGTGCTTGCCGGGATCTGCTTGAGCGCCTCACTGCCATCAACCGGTGATGGTCGACCATCAATCAGCACGGTAAAAATTTCCAGTCCGCGCAGACTGACATTGCCCTCAGCATCAACCCTGACACCAGGCGCATTTTCCAGCGCCTCAACCGCTGT